>CAZKCT010000024.1:0-25385 GCA_964551545.1 uncultured Piscirickettsiaceae bacterium
ATATCCACCCATCCAAGGTTATCGCCATGGGTGAAGAGGTTGAGGTCATGGTGCTTGATATTGATGAAGAGCGTCGTCGTATCTCCCTCGGTATGAAGCAGTGCAAGGCCAATCCTTGGGAACTCTTTAGCCTGACGCATAAGAAGGGCGACCGCCTGGTTGGTAACATCAAGTCCATTACAGAGTTCGGTATCTTCATCGGTCTGGAAGGCGACATTGATGGTCTGGTTCATCTCTCAGACATCTCCTGGCAGGAGAATGGTGAGGAGTTGATTCGCAACTACTCCAAGGGTGATGAGGTGGAGACTGTGGTATTGGCGATCGATGCAGAGCGTGAGCGTATCTCGCTGGGTATCAAGCAGCTGGGCCAGGATCCATTCTCAACCTATGTGGCTGAGCATCCACGTGGCACTATCGTGACCGGTACTGTTGCCGAGGTTGATGCACGCGGTGCAGTTGTGACACTGACGGATGAGGTCAGCGGTTACCTGCGCGTCTCTGAGCTCTCTCGTGAGCGTGTTGAAGATGCACGCACAGTGATCAATGAGGGCGAAGAGGTTGAGGTTGCTATTCTTGGTGTGGACCGCAAGTCTCATTCCGTCAATCTATCCATCAAGCAGAAAGATTCGCTGGATGAAGAGAAGGCGGTTAAGGACTACAATGAGACGAACACCGTTGAAGGTGGTGGCAATACCACGATCGGTGATCTGATCAAGGAGCAGATGGGATCATAAATTGGGTTAAACCACAGGTGACAGCAAACGGTCACCTGTGGTTTACTGATCTGGCGCAGTAGACGGGGAAAATCATGACAAAATCTGAACTGATTGAATCGCTGTACAAAAAGCTGCCCCACTTGGCCTATACGGATGTCGAGATGGCGGTACGCACGATTATTGACAAGATGACGGAATCTCTAGGGTCAGGAGAACGGATCGAGATCCGTGGCTTTGGTAGTTTTTCGCTGCATCATCGCCCTGCTCGTATGGGGCGGAATCCAAAGACTGGAGCACCGGTTGAGCTGCAGGAGAAATTTGTTCCTCACTTCAAGCCAGGAAAAGAGCTCCGTGAGCGTGTCAACGAGGCTTGGTTAAAGCAGCAGTAGCCGGGATTCTTCGGTGCGGTTCCTGACGCTGCTACTGTTTCTGCTGGTGATTGCGCTGGGGACGCTATTCGCGGTCCTCAATGCTGAACCGGTTCACTTTGATTACTATCTCGGGCAGAGTGAGATTCCACTCTCCCTTCTTCTTGTGGTTGTACTCGCGATTGGCGTGCTTGTGGGTGTGCTCTCTGCGCTACCGCAGTTAATCTCACTACGCCTTCGTCTGCATAAGAGCGAAAAGGCCGAGCTGCCTTGATGTTTCTGTTCGCTGCTTCGTTGCGTCGGGGTTGATGGTGGAGAGCCTCTTTTCCTATCTTGGTTTTCTTCTGCTTCCGGTTGCAGCTGCATCGGGCTGGCTGTTGGCAAAAAAAGGGGAACAGGGTGCGCCTGAAGAGCGTCGATCCTCATCCCTGTCGACCGACTATTTTCGTGGCCTCAACTATCTGATCAATGAAGAGCAGGAGCGGGCTATTGACCTCTTTTCCAGAATGTTGGAGGAGGAGCCAGAGATGGTGGAGACTCACCTTGCGCTTGGGACCCTGTTTCGGCGCCAGGGAGATACCTCACAGGCGATCCATCTCCATAGTAATCTGGTCGGCAGTGACTCACTGAGTAAAGAGCAGCGCGCCCTTGCTTTGCTGGAGCTGGGCAAGGACTATATGAAAGCGGGGCTGCTGGATCGGGCAGAGCAGCCGTTTCTCGATCTGATTCAGCTAGGTGCCTATCCACAAGAGTCCTATGAGCGGCTGGTGGTGATCTATCAGCAGGAGCAGGAGTGGGATCGAGCCATCGAGGTATTGCGGAGACAGCAGCAGGAGATTGGTGTCAGTAGTGTCTCGATCATCGCGCAGTTCCTCTGTGAGAAGGCGGAGCGCGAGCGGGATTCTGGAGATTTGGCCGCTGCCTTGGCGTTGGTGGATCAGGCGCTGAGGGAAGATTCTAGTCTAGTGCGAGGCTCAATGATGCGTGCCGAGATCCTGGCCGAGCTTGGGGATGTGGATGCTGCGATTGTCTGTTACAAGCGGATCGAGCAGCAGAACCCGAGTTATCTGCCCAATGTGATTACGCCATTGTTGAAACTCTATCGTTCGACTGGCTCCGCAGAGGAGATTCTGGAGTATCTGGGCCGAATGTTGAAAGAGTACCCCAGTACCACAGTGCTGCTGGCTGTTGTGGATCAGATTGAACGGATGCGTGGAGAGCGAGAGGCCGAGCTGTTTCTAGTCGGGCAGTTGGGCCAGCGCCCCTCTGTACGTGGGCTGGAGCGATTGATTCAGCTCAACCTGACGCATGCGGAAGAGAAGGCCAAAGAGGGGCTGGAGGGCTTGCAGGTGCTGACCCGCAAGCTACAGGAGGAGAAGCCGGAGTATCAGTGCGGTCAGTGTGGTTTTCAGGCCCACAACCTTCATTGGCAGTGCCCTGGGTGCAATCGCTGGAATACCATCAAGCCGATTGTTGGCGTCTCTGGGGAGTAGGCCTCCCTTTCTCTATTTCAGTTCCGCATTGATGGCATGTAGCGCGGCCAGCGGGTCTTCGGCAGCGGTAATCGGGCGACCAATGACCAGCCAGTCTCCGCCCAGCTGAACGGCTTCTGCTGGAGTCATGACCCGTTTCTGATCCCCGGTTGCGCTACCTGCAGGGCGAATGCCTGGGGTGACCAGTTTGAAATCGTTGGAGATCTGCTCTCTGAGTAGTGTGATCTCTTTGGGCGAGCAGACCACGCCATCCATCCCTGATGATTCTGCAAGTTTTGCCAGTCGCAATACCTGGTCAGCTGGGGAGCAGCCAACGCCGAGTTCCGCCAGATCTTCTTCGTCCATGCTGGTCAATACCGTCACCCCAATCAGCAGTGGTGCATCGTCTCCACTCAGTGCTTCACGAGCAGCCTCCATCATCTTGCGACCACCAGAGGCGTGAATATTGACCATCCAGACCCCAAGATCGGCAGCGGCTGCGCAAGCACGGGCCACGGTGTTGGGAATGTCGTGATATTTGAGATCGAGAAAAACATCAAACCCCCGGTTGACTAGCTGGCGTACAATCTCGGGGCCGGAGCGGGTAAATAGCTCCTTGCCCACCTTGACTCGACATGCCTTGGGGTCAAGCTGTTCGGCAAGCGCCAGTGCCTGGTCGGCAGAGGGGAAGTCGAGTGCAACAACAATCCTGGAGTCATTCATGGTTAGCGTCTCTGGTCTAATCTCAGGTTAAATTTTTTGGGTCTGCTCAATGGCATTGCCAATATAGTTGGCTGGGGTCAGTTTGCGCAGGGAGGCCTTTGCCTCTTCCGGGATATCGAGCCCATCCACAAAAGTGAGGAGCGCCTCTTTGGTGATCCCCTGACCTCGGGTTAGTGCCTTCAGCTTCTCGTAAGGGCTATCGACGCCATAACGGCGCATGACCGTCTGGATCGGTTCGGCCAATACCTCCCAGGTGTTGTCGAGATCTTCCAGCAGGCGCTCGCGGTTGATCTCCAGTTTGCTGATGCCACGCAGGGTGGCATTGTAGGCGATCAGGCTGTGAGCGATGCCAACGCCAAGATTACGGAGTACAGTGGAGTCGGTCAGGTCACGTTGTCCTCGGGAGATTACCAGTTTTTCAGCGAGGTGCCCCATCAGTGCATTGGCGATGCCGAGATTGCCCTCGGAGTTTTCAAAGTCGATGGGGTTGACTTTGTGAGGCATGGTAGACGAGCCCACTTCACCCTCAATGGTCCGTTGTTTGAAGTAGCCCATGGAGATGTACCACCAGATGTCGCGGTCATAGTCCAACAGGATGCTGTTGAAGCGGCTGATGACGTGAAAGAATTCGGCGATATAGTCGTGAGGCTCAATCTGGATGGTATAGGGGTTCCAGTTCAGACCGAGGGATTCAATAAAGTTTTGAGCAATCTCCTCCCAGTTCAATTCTGGATAGGCAGAGAGGTGGGCGTTGTAGTTGCCGACCGCACCATTGATCTTTCCGAGGAACTCAATGTTGACCATCTGCTCGCGCTGACGGCGCAGTCGGTAGACTATATTGGCAATCTCCTTGCCCATGGTGGATGGGCTGGCAGGCTGGCCGTGGGTGCGACAGAGCATTGGGGCATCGGCCAGTTCATGGGCCATCTGCGTCATCGCATCGATGATCTCATCCATCTTCGGCAGGATGGTCTGGGTACGAGACTCACTGAGCATCAGTGCATGGGAGAGATTGTTGATGTCTTCTGAGGTGCAGGCAAAGTGGATGAATTCGCTGATGGCCTCTAGCTCGTCATTTCCGGCAATCTTCTCCTTGATGAAGTACTCCACTGCTTTGACATCATGGTTGGTGGTGCGCTCAACCGCCTTGACCCGCTGAGCATCCTCCTCGTCGAACCTCTCTACGAGATGGTTGAGGATCTGGTTGGCATGCTCAGAGAAAGGGGGGACCTCAGAAATCCCCGCGTGGTCAGAGAGCATCTGTAGCCAGCGCACCTCGACCAGAACCCGGTGACGAATCAGCCCATATTCACTGAAAATCAGGCGAAGATCGGTGGTGGCACGGCCGTAGCGGCCATCAACGGGGGAGACGGCGGTGAGAGCGCTCAATTCCATGATGAAAAATCCCTATGAAACGATGAAAAAATAGAGTGCCATTATACCTGTAGCGCTTTCAAGATGAGAGAATGGGGGGATGAAATCGAGATCCTCCAATGAATCTGTTCGTGGCTGCCAATCGGTTGATCAGCTAAAACAGGACCTGCAGTTCGATGCTCAGCTTTTGGGGCATCCTCTCCAATTTCGGACGACATGGGGGCTCTTCAGTCCGCGAGCTATTGATGAAGGAACCATGCTATTGCTGGACTATCTGGAGGTTGGCTCATCCGAGACGGTTCTGGATATTGGCTGCGGTTATGGCCCGTTGGGGTTGGCCATGGGTAAGGTGGCCCGAGAGGGAGCGATCCATATGGTCGACAAGGACTATTTGGCGGTCGAGTACGCCAATCGTAATGCGGCGGCCAATGGCCTTGATCACTGTCGAGCCTATCTCTCCAATGGGTTGAGTGAGGTAGAGAACGCTCTCCGTTTTGATACGGTCGTCTCCAATATTCCTGCTAAAGTGGGGCGGGAGCTGTTGACTATCATGCTCTGTGGTGCACGGGCGCAGATGAGGCCGGGTGGTCAGATTGTGGTGGTGACGATTAATGGACTGCGTGACTTTATCAAACGTAATTTCAAAGAGGTCTTCGGTAACTACAAGAAACTAAAGCAGGGGAAAGCCTATACCGTGGCACGAGCGGTGTTGGAGTCGTAGAGAAAATCGAAAAAAATGGAATAAGTGGAGTGGGGCGGGATCAAAATCAGGAGTCTTCGCTGCACTCCTCCTCATCGTAGTGAGGACTCGACCCATCCCCTCGGGGTGGGTTTTTTTTATGGGCGCTCTATACGTTGAGTCTTTTAACTAGGATCCAATTCGTACTGTGCAATCAGACGTCTCAGGCGGGGGCGAGAGACCCCCAAAATTTCGCAGGTTCTTCCCTTATGCCACCCCGTGGCATCCAGTACGCGCAGGACATGCTCACGTTCGACATCTTGTAGTGAACGGTTGATCTGGTCAGCGGAATTCTCCGCCCGTTGTAGCACCGAATGAGACTGCTCACTATGGGGCTGATCGATCAATGCCGGGGTAGAGAGGTTTTCAGGAAGCAGGTCTGCGGTGATGGAGTCTCCAGGGGAGAGTGCTACCAGTTTGGTGAGCAGATTCTCCAGCTCGCGGATGTTGCCGGGCCAGTCATACTCTTGAAAGGAATTCATCACCTCCATGCTGATCTGATTGACACCTCTTCCAAGATCGCGATTAATACGTTCTAGCAGGTTGCGCACCAGATCGAGCAGATCCTCCTTTCGTTCACGCAGTGGGGGTAGGTGGATCGTTACCACCTGCAGCCGATAGAAGAGGTCCTCACGGAATTCTCCATTCTTGACCCGCTCTTCAAAGTTAATGTTGGTGGCAGCAATGACCCGGGCGTTGGTGGGAATGGGGTGCTTTCCACCAACGGGTGTGAACTCCTTCTCCTGCAGAACACGGAGCAGCTTGGCCTGCATATTGGGTGAGAGTTCACCAATTTCATCAAGGAAGATAGTCCCCTCTTCGGCGAGTTCGAACTTTCCTGGTTGTTTGGAGACGGCACCGGTAAAGGCCCCCTTCTCATGGCCAAAGAGGTCAGATTCCAGCAATGTTTCCACCACGGCGGCACAGTTCACAGCAACAAAGGGGCCATTGGGGCGCTCTCCAGCGCTGTGAATGGCGTTGGCAACCAGCTCTTTGCCGGTGCCGCTCTCTCCCGTGATCAGTACTGTGGCGGGGCTGCGTGCGACCAGACCGATGGTCTTGAATACCTCACGCATGGCACTGCTGTGGCCCACCATGCTGGAGTGGGTGGATGCTGAAGAGGGTGTTTCCACCATCTGTTCTCGGTCAACATTATGCGCCAGTAATCTGGAAATGGATTGGTCTAGCTCATCGATATCGATCGGTTTATGGATGTAGTCATCTGCCCCATTCTGCATTGCCTGAATGGTGCTCTCCATGTCATGGAAAGCGGTGATCATGATGATATGAGCACGGGGAAAATGGGAGGTGAAGTCAGGCAGTCCCTCGAGCCCGGTTCGTCCGGGCATCTGAATATCGAGGATGATGATTTCTGGGGGGGTGGGCATATCCTCACCCGTTGTGATGCCCTCATCGACGCTGTGGGCGATTGCCACGGTATGGCCTTGGGCACGGAAGTGGAGTCGAAGGGTACGACAGCTTGCGTCGTCGTCATCAATGATTAACAGGTTTGCCATAACGGTAAGATTCTACTCTGTGGGGGAGGTAGTGGTCTGAATAAAGGTCTCTGGTGTGTTTTTGAGACTATCAACTGGGGACGGAGCTGGTTCAGTGTGGAAGGTGGGAAGGGTGATGATCACACAGGTGCCTCGATGGCTGTGGTTCTCCTTCCCCCCCGACTCTTGCTCCGCAGAGGGATTGGGCTGCAAGACAATATTTCCATGGTGCTGTTCGATGATCCGTTTCACAATGGCCAACCCAAGACCTGTCCCTTTGGCACGAGTGGTGACAAAAGGTTCAAACAGAGAGTCTCGTTCGGTCAGATCAATACCGGTGCCATTATCACAGATCTCCAGTTGAATCCGTGGTCCTCCTTCGTCCAGATCCATCCGTGCGTTAATGGTGATCTTTGGCTCCTTTGGTGCAGCCTCGTGGATGGCATGGGCGGCGTTGGTCAATAGGTTGGTCAACACTCGCCGCATTTTTGTTTTGTCGACCTCAATGGTAGGCAGGGTCGATGGATAGTGAGTGATGATTTCTATATTATGCTCGGCCACCTGATTCTGGATGGCGCTAATCGCGGTCTCAATCAACTTATCGAGGCTGCTCCATGAAAGGTCCAGGTCATCGGGGCGGGAATAGGCAAGCAGCCCCTCCAGGATGCTCTCCATATAGCGAATCTGCTCCAATCCGATCTGGTGCAGCTCCATCTCTTCGGGGTCTTCATCTTTCTTTTTACTCAGGATCTGTAGCCCCATCTTGATCGATGAGAGTGGGTTACGCAGGTCATGAGCGACCATGCTTGCCATACGCCCGACGACCGCAAGTGTGCGAGCCTGATCCAGCTCTGTTTGACGGCTTTGCACCTCCTCTTCCAGCTGTTTGCGGGCAGTAATATCCTCTTTGACCGAGAGGAAGTGGGTAATTTTTCCCTCCTCATTACGGATTGGAGAGATCAGCGCCGACTCCCAGTAGAGGTCCCCGTTCTTCTTGCGATTGTGGAGAATGCCGCGCCACTCATTACCACTGCCGATGGTCTGCCACAATTTGCGGTACTCCTCTTGTGAGGTCTCTCCTGACTTGAGAATTCGAGGATTTCGGCCCAATACCTCTTCCAGTGAGTAGCCGGTTAGGTCAGTAAACTTTGGATTGATGTACTCAATTCCTCCGATCAGGTCGGTGATCATGATGACCGCAGGACTCTGTTCTGCAGCACGGGCAAGTTTAGTGAGCTCCTCGCGTGTCTTATGCTGTTCTGTAATGTCTTGCCCAATACAGGTGACACTCTCAACCTGCTGATGGTCGTTGAGAGCGGTTGTTGAGGTCCATGCGATCAATCGTCGTTCTCCCCGGAAGTCGACGATGCCCGATTCGTGATAGGTGGAGCTGCTGCTCTCAGACTCCCCACTGAGCAGTTGTCGCAGACTTTCTTGCTCCTCTTCTTGAGGGACAAAATGCTCAAACCAGTTCTTGCCAATGACATCAATGCGTCGTTTGCGCAGCAGATGGAGTAGATAGTTATTGCAGAAGAGAATTTCTCCAGATGGGGCAATGGTCAGAGCTGCAAGGTGAATCTCTTCCAGGGTGTCTCGAAAACGCAGCTCGTTGGCCCGTTGCAATTCGAATGTTTTGCGGCGCAGACTATTGTGGGTCAGGATCCAGGAGAGAATGAAGATGAACAGGAGAATAGCAATGTAGAGAGAACGGTTCTGTTTGAAGAATCCGATGGGGGTGGACTCCAGTTCTGTGGTGGGCAGGTGGGCAATGACTCTCCAGCTATACTGGTTGGGGAGGGTTGTGGTGACATGAGCGGCGGCCCCGCTACGCAGCTGCGCAACCTGTAGCGGGTTGATGGAGGCGTAGGAGAAGAGACCGTTGGCGGTGACAAATTGGCCATTTCGAACCTGATTCATTTTTTCCCATTCGGTACCAAACTCTTTTTGAAAGATTGAGTGGTTGTTGAACATGAAACCCCACTCTCGCATTGGGTTGACGTGGCTGAGCCAGTATCCATCACTATTGACTAGATGGACCCGTTTGGAGATAGAGGCAACGGCGCGTCGAAAGTTCTGAATTAGCTCACTACCGAGATAGTTGAGGACAATGATGCCATTGTGATTTCCGGATTGGCTCTTTATCGGGGTTACAAAGCGGATGACTGGTTTGTGAGGAATCTCGATCTCTCCAGATTCGATATTGAGATCCATTGGAGAGAGATAGACATTTCCCACCTCGAGTTGGAGCCCTTGCTTCACATAGTAGCGCTCGGACTTGTCTTGAAGCGCGCCGATTGGGACGATGGAGGCATGACCACCGGTGTAGTTGATACGAATTTGCTCCATCCCGTCTTGATCGATATAACGGAGCTGATCATAGATTCCCTTGTTCTTTGCAAATGTGCGGAACAGATCGGTAATCATCTTACTTCTGTTCTCAGCGTTGGGGCTGGCGTGGTTGATGTGTTCCGCAAGAAAGAGCAGGTCAGAGACGATTCGGGAGATATCGTTGGTGACCATCTTCTTGGCGAGCTGAATATTGAGGTGCTCAGAAGATTCGATGGAATTTCTGCGGACTTCGTAGTCGGAGTAGAAGTGGATGCTGCCAGCGACAAAGAGGATGAGCAGCATTGGCAGCAGGAAGAGCAGGAACTGTCGCAGCTTCTCAATTAAAGAAGAGGCAAATTGCAGGGGATTATTGCGGCTCATCGGCAGTGCCTCAGGATCTCCAGTTCAACCCGGTCGAGATAGGCATCAATACTCTCTCCAGAGCCACGAGGGACCAAGAATAGCAGTTTGGCCGCAATCAGATAAGGCTTCCGTGGCTCATCTCCTGCGGGTCGTTGGTCTCTGAGGTCGGCCTCAAGATAGCGCAGAGACTCTTGAGGATCGCCGCAGTAGCGAGGGAGAGAGACATTTTCGCTGTACCATTCGATGGCCATGGATACGCTGAACATCACCAAAAGTGTTGCCAGCAGAATCGGAAGAATCCTACGGATGGGAAAAGGGTTGTGGATGGTGGGATCGTTGGCTTTCATTGTACTGATGCCATTGAGGGAGCATGGCTCCAGTCCATGGGCGGTTGTGCTGTGTCGGGATGCAGTGCGGCACGGATCTGTTCGGCTACCATTTTCCCCTGTGCAATCCGGTCTCGTACCGAAATACCCCCAAGGTAGTTGGCAGCAAGATGCAGCCCGGCATGCTCGGTCAGCTCTTGCTGCAGTTGTTGTATCCGTGTTGCGTACGCACCGTGGTAGAGAGGGAGCGCCTGTTGGTGGCGATGGAGCTGTACCATCTCTGGGTCCCCCCGGAGGCCCAAGATGGGGTGAAGGGATTCCAGTGTCCGCTCCAGCAGTTGCTGATGACTCCAGTGAGCCATCTCCGGGTGACGCGCACCCCCCAAATAGGTGGTCAGTAGCGTTCTTCCTTCTGGAGCACGTCCACGGAAAAGACTGCTCATCCAGAGGTTTCCATTGAATGGAGCGGGTTCTTTGCGAGGCGTGAGGAATCCGGTGCCGTCCAGTGGGTGGTCGATTTGGTCTCTAATAAATCCCGTGTGAAGGACGTTGAGGGGGGCATATTCAATGCCCTGTAGTAGCGCACTGGATGCCGGAGAGATCTGTTGCAGCAGCGTTGCGGAGGCTGATGCAGGGCTGCTGAGGATGAGGTGGTCCACACTGCGTTCCACCTCTCTCTCTTGCAGCTTGTTGTACCCTGTGACTCTCCATTTTCTTTTTGCACCGGGCTCAATCGAGAGAGCCTCCTGTGAACGCTGGAAGCGGATGCCGGGTTGTTGGGCGAGCTGCTCAATCAGCGTCGACATGCCGCCATCAAAGGAGAAGGTCTCGGTGACACAAGCGCTCTTCTTGCGTGAGATTCGGTGTGCAATGGCTCCCAGGGTGAGGCTGCCAAACTTCTCTTCCAGTGCAGTCAGTCGACCCAGGGTGGATTGTGCATTGGCCAGATCAGGATCTGAGGCGAGGGTGCCGGAGACAAAAGGGTCCATTGCCTTATCGAGTAGCTCTCTGCCAAAGCGCCGGGTGATGAATTCGGTGACGCTCTCACTCTCGCTACCACCGCGAGGGACAAACGGTTCCATCATCATCCGTAGCCGCCCCTTGAGGCTCCAGTTTTTAGAGAAGAGGAAGTTGCTGACACCCATGTTGAGGGCATTCAGCTCACCGTTGTTGAGTAGGTAACGGTTCTGTTCTGCTAGTGGAGAGCGGCTACTCTTTGCCGACTCCAGCCCGCTACGCTCAACAAATTCGGCTACCTCTGGGCGGAAATTGAGGAGCAGTGCTGCAGCCTGCTCCATCAGGTACCCCTGATTTTGAGAGGTCTGAATCTTCCCGCCAGGACGGGCATCACGCTCCCAAACCTCAACAGGGATGCCGGACTGTGAAAGCCACCAGGCCGTGGCAAGGCCTGAGATCCCGCCGCCAATGATGAGTACATTGGGTGTTTGATTCATGGCTGTGAGTCTCCCTGTTTACGGGGGCGCTTGAGCTCGGCTTTCATCTGATTCAGTAGTTTTTGATCAAGAATACCTAGCCCCTCTCCATTCTCCCCTTGATGGTCCTCGACATGTGTACGGATGGTGTTAAAGCGCTTCTCTGCCTGGGGGTTGTCCTTGAGGCGGGGAACCCGCTGCTTGGCAACCTCATAGGCATCAAAGTTGAGTTCCTCCATGCCAAAGCCACGTAGGCGGCGCACAGCCTTCATCATGGCGCGATTGCGGAATCGGGTGAGGTCCTCAGAGGTGATCCGCTCCAGCCCTTCCCGTCGGGCATTGAACTCGGCAGCCTTCTTGATTCCTGCACGGTTGAACTCGGGGGCACCCTCTACCCGTCCTAGTGCATCTGGATCCCACGTCACCCCAGCCAGTTGAGTATCAATGACGCGCTGTACATCTTCAATTGAGACCACGATCGAGTCTCTTCGCCTGGCCTCTCGCTCCGATGCGGCCTCCAGAGTGGGTTTTACGAATAGAATAACTTGCGGTTGTCGATTGGCAAGAAACTGGTCGAGTTTCTGATCGGCGTGCTCTTCCCAGTTGAGCTTGCGTCCCGGCTCATCTTCAGCTTCTAGTCGATCCAGTAGCTTGGTATTGACCTCAAGCCGTCCCTCGGTACGAGCCACATCTTCGGCAACGGCCCGGACGCCATCTCGTAGAAAGTGGGGGGTCTCCTCAAGCCGTTGCTGTGCCTCGGCGGTCCAGACAAGGTGAATTTCCCCGGAGGGGGAAGAGAGTGTGCCCTGGGGTGCGATGGGTTTTGGTTGAGCAGCACTGGGCCGTTTTGGCATATTCTCACCAAAACGTTTGCTGGATAGCTCGGTCAGTACCTCAGAGGTGACCGCATCAAGTCCCTGTTCCAGTACATGTTTCTCAGCCCGCTTCTTTACCATCTTTCGAAGGAATCCAGGGACTCGCTTCAGTCGCTTTTGGGCCTCTGGGCTCCACTCTATCTCACGCTGTTGGCTGCTATCGAGTGGCTGGATGATAGCGCCCTGCTGTGGGTAGTAAGAGCACCAGGGATCGGTATCCATCAAACTCTCGCCTAGTGCCTTGGGGCGGGCGCGGCAGCCACCACAGAGAATCTGGTATTCGCACTGACCGCATTTTCCACCCAACGTGGGATTGCGCAACTGTTCAAAAGTGGGGGCGTTGTCCCAGATATCCAGAAATGGCTGCTGGCGGATATTGCCCTCTTCGTCAGGAATATAAGGGCAGGCGGTGACCCCGCCCTCTGGTGTGATGCGACAGTAGTGGGTGCCGGCGATGCAGCCACCGCCCTCGTACCCTTCGGCCCGCGTGACGGGGCTGCTGGGATCGTTCTGATAGGCGATTCGTTTATAGTGAGGGGCACAGCGGGCGCGGATCATGAGGTCGGGATACTTTTGTTGCGCCGCAATAATCTGGTTAAGAGCCGCTTCATAGCGTTGTGGGGTGATGTCGGACATCTTCTCGCCACGACCAGTGCAGACGAGGAAAAAGATGTTGAGCAGGTGGGCGCCAACGGATTTGGTGAAGTCAACCATCCCCTCCAGCTCTTCAGCATTGCCTTCAGTGATGGAGAAGTGAACCTGAAAAGGGAGTTCATGTTTGCGGCAGGCATCCATTCCAGCCAGTGTCTTCTCCCAGCTCCCAGGGCAGCCGCGGAACTGATCATGAAAACCTGGATCAAGTGAGTCAACGCTGATGCCTGCACCCATGGCGCCGGCAGCCTTGAGGGACTGTACCCGCTGTTCGGTCAACAGGACGCCATTGGTGCCGATAACGATGGAGAGTCCCAATTGTGATCCGTGTCTGACGAGTTGCTCCAGATCTTTACGGATCAGTGGCTCTCCACCGGTCAGTACCACCATGGTGTCGGTACTGCGGGCGGCAATTTGATCCAGTAGTTGCGTGACTTCTCCGGTGCTCAACTCTCCTTCGCTGCCCTGCTGCAGCGTCTCTGCATCAAGATAGCAGTGGCTGCAGTTGAGATTGCAGCGACGCGTCAGGTTAATGGCAAGAAGAAAGAGGTCGTTCACGGGAACTATTTATACTGGTCTGGGTTGGATTCGGAGTGGAAACCGCTGCCCATCTCCCAGGCGTCACTGGCCTTGTCGACGGCGGCATGAGTCACCTGCTCGAGCCCTAACTCCCGTGCGCATCGCTCTACCTCCAGAACGACCATGCCCTGGACAAAATCCGGAATTTTTTCGATCCGTGCGCGAGCTGCAGGGTCCCACTCCATGGTGGATTGTTTCTCTTTCGAGCCTGCCGCCCACTCGCTATATTTCTCTTCAACCAGCGCCTCGGTAATCTCTTCGGTGTGATGTTTCTTTGCAAACTGCTCGACTCGTTGTTTAGTCAGGTCGCGCATGAATCCTTCAGGAATGCGTTCCATGCGGGCCTCGGCCTCAGGGCTCCAATGAAGAGAGGTGTGTTGTGCCTGCGTGACCGCTTTTTTACGCTCCTGCTCTTTTCCCTGTTGTGCAAGGTTGGCAAAAGGACAGAGGCTCGCCTTCTTTTCCTCCGGTTGTGAGGGGCTAGAGGGTTGTTTCTGCATCGCATCGGTCATTGCCTTGCGTGCCTGCTCCAGCCCCGCTTCGGCGGCTTCCAGTGTGATCTCTTGCAATTGGTTGTCGCGGGCATAGGACTCAATGCGATCCCTGCTGGAGTCGCGCATGAACCCCTCGGGCACACGGGAGAGGCGCGCCAGTGCAGCAGCGCCCCATGTCAGTGTGGATGGGGCAGCAGTGGCCTCTTCTTGGCCGATGAAGGGACGGATATGGTCAGCAGTTACGCGATTTGAGCGTTCACCGCGCGCCCGTTTCTCGGCGCGCATGCTGAGGTTTCCGCGTAGTGCAAGATCCTCAATGTTCATCAGCAGCTGTGTGGCATCACTGTCCCAGCGCATCACCTCTTCGGTGACGCGTTGGGCCTCCTCAGGGGAGCGTTTCAGTTCGCCCGCCTCGTAGGCCTCGACAATCTCCTCCATCGCCTGTTCGGCATGGCCTGGCATCAGTTGTGCGGTGGCCTCTTCAACAATGCGTTCGGTGATGACGGTGTGGCCGCGCTCTTGCGCATAACGCAGGATCGCCATTTTTGCCATGTTGCGCACAAAGGAGGGGACTCGCTCCATACGGGTCTCCGCCTCATGAGTCCATGAGGTGGTGCTCTCGGCAACCACATCAATACGGGGCTGGTGGGTGCGCTGACTCAACAAGATCGCACACTCTACATTGCGTAGTAGCAGATCGCTGTTGCCCCCAATGTCGAGTTCATCATCAGCATGGATGCCGAGTTTTCCAACCACCAGCAGAGAGGGGCGTGCATTGGCAACATAACGCTCGATGGCGTCATGGGCCTTGCCATCCAGTAGTTGGGTCTCAATGTCGATGCCATATTCCTTGGCGATTGACTCGGCGACATCCAGGTGTCCCTGGTAGATCTTTGCCAAGCCTGAGTCGATGATCTCTTCGTGGAGCCTCTCTTGCTCCTTGAACTTGAAGACCTTTCCTGCCTCCTCCGAGAGGACGCCAGCGATACGGTTGAAGGCCACATAGTGATAGTAGGGGTCAAAGGCAGAGATCACTTTCACCTTGCAGCCCCACTGCTCGGCCAGTGAAAAGGCGGTGAGTAGTCCGCCATAGGCACGTTCAGAGCCATCGATGGCCACGACAATCGGCCCTCGGTTGAGTGCTTTGTCCGGCTCCTTGATGACCAGCAGATCGATGTCGCTACGGCGGGCGACCCGATCGGTCACAGTGCCAAGGCGACTGCCTCGAATGGCGCCCAGACCAAGCGCCCCCATGACCAACAGGTCATAGTTGCCGCTGTTGGTTTCACGGGTCAGCTCGCGATAATTTTTCCCTTCCAGTCCTCTACGGTTGAATGGGATCTGTTGCTCGTTGGCAGTTCGTTCGGCCTGGTCAAGGTAGGAGTCCGTAATGATGGAGAGCCCCTTGGTGATCAAGTCATCATGAACGTCTCGTTGCCGCTCCAGCTCCTGCTCTTCGCGAAACTGTTCTGGAAGTCCCCCCTCCATCTGACGGAAGCGGATATCATGTAGTTTGGCAGCATAGACATGGGTGCCGGTGACGCTGGCCCCATACTGCTCAGCAATGCGAAAGGCCTCCGTGGTGCCGCGGTTGGCATGGTCGGAGGAGTCTACAGCCAGCAGGATATTCCGATAATCGGGAAGTGGGGCCGACTGCTCTGTCTCGATTCTGACGACATTTTCGCTTTGCATGATGGGGTCCAGTCTGATTTATTGCGTTTTATTAAAAACCTATCAATAGTGTGTCTTTAGGATTCCCTGAAACAACCATCCCCCGAAGAACGGGGGATGGCGAATCGGTTGAACCATGATCCCAATGGCTGATTTAACTTAGAAAGAACCAGCCAATGATGGAGAAGACCACCAGCATATTGATGGCGCCTCCTGCGAGGATCATGTAGTCAAACAGGGTGAACTGCTCTGGAATCCAGCGGCTCATCTATTTCATCACAATGTCGACGGTGACACTGTCTCCACCCTTGATGGTTGCCTTGCCTTTTCCTGGCTTGAGGAAGCCGTTGAAGGCGCGAACCTTGTACTTGCCAGGAGGCACATTGTCGATGGTGTAGTTTCCATTTTCATCGACCATGGCGTAGTAGGGGGTCTTGGCAACGAAGACAAAGCCGTGCATGAAGTCGTGGGCGTCACACTCCACCTTCATTGCTGCACCCTTCTTCAGTTTGACGGTCTTGGTCACCTTGCTGCCCTGATCGGGTTGGCTGACGTTGGCGACAGTCTTCTTTGGCCCCTTCATGGTGCCGGCCAGCAGCTCATAAGTGTGGATGTTGTGCAGGACAGGATCCGAGTTGAGTGCAGTGAGCTTGCCTCCGTTCTGGACGATAGAGAGGAATGGCTTGAATTCGCATCCTTTCTGATCGATTGAGACCTCTGTTGGAGTGTCGCTCCAGGCCTTTCCTTTCTTGACTTTGGTCAGATAGACCACGGTATTGAGCAGGGCCTTGCCATTGGTCTGTACATAGTCAATCTTGCGTTCACCGCTGCCACAAACCTCAACATCTTTCTTGATTTTGTAGACTTTGTGGGCGGACTTGGGATCTTTTTTCAGGGTCACTGTGCCACTGATGGAGCCACCGTTGGCAACCTCAACCACCTTATAGGCAGCCTCCACCGAAAAGGCGGTCAGTGTTACTGCAGCAAGCGCAACACTGGAAAAGGTTTTAATGAGGGGGTTCATGTTTTTCATCGGATTCATTCTCCTGAATTGAATAAAGCGAGGGGGAAATGGTTCAGGCTGCCTGACGCTGCTGCCGATTGAGCAGGATTTCATGGGGGCTCTGATGGGAAGGGGTGGGCTGGTGGATCTCCTCCAGCATCTCAATCACAAAACGGCGCTCTGCACTGCTCTGCATCGACGCCAGTAGAGGCAGTAGATGGCTGCTACTGGTTTCTGGGTCCAGAGTTCTCAGTGCGCGACCCATATGCCGGGCCTGTTCACCTGCGCCGGCAAAACCGGCATCAAGAATTTTCTGGATGATGTTTGTGGTCGTCTCTTCATCGGTAGGTTCATGTTGAAGAAGTGCAGTGACTGCATCGGCAGCATATTTTCGTACCGAGGGTTGCTCGTCGTTCAAGCACTCTCCGATCGCTAGCAGAAGCTCCTGGTTGGAGACCTCTCGGGTGACCATATGGCCCGCCTCGTCAGAATCGAGTTCGCTGATTGCGATGGTCGTGACTGCACGGATGGTCTCCATTCGCACAATCGTATCTTCATCTTGCAAATGCTCTATAAGGGGAGCGAGTGCTGCACGATTCTCCATCGCACCCAAGGCGCGAATGGCGACCATGCGGATGTCGGGATCACCGAGGTGCACTTGAGAGACCAGTGTGCCGTGGGTCTGCAGGAGTGCAGGGTTTTCAGGGTTGTTCGCTGCGGTCCGGGCCAGTGCCTCAGCGGCCAGGCGACGCATCTCATGATCCTCATCATTGAGTATATGATTCAACTCAGTAATGGCTGCCTCGCTCTCTACTCCCCCAAGAATGTTCGCTGCCATACGGCGTACATCAGTGTGGATGTCGGCCTTGTTGAAGCGACGTTCGCGGCGCAGCTGAACCTCTTCGTTCTGTTCAAGAATGCCAAGGTATTTTTGGGTCTCTTCATCAAACTCGAGGGTGGTCTCCTCTTCAGCTTGATCGGCAAACAGGGTTGCCTCCACATTGTCCATGGCGATGCTGTCGAGGGTTGAGACACTCTCTCTGGATTTGCCTTCCATCGTGGGGGACTCTGGAAAATCTGGAAGTGGTGTTTCGTCAGTGACCACTTCTTCTTCGGCTTCGTTTTCTGCTGTGCTTGCTTCCGCAGCTGTTTCCTCACTTTGGTCCTGGTCAAGTCCCAGATTGAAGTGAATCTCTTGCTCGTCAGACTTCTTGAACTCAACAACGTTATTGCTGGCTTTTGAGTCGGCAGGCGGTTGGCTCTTGCTCTCCTGGGGTTCGACCAGTTCAATGTTTCCATGGAGTGCTGCGATGACCTGATCAATGGGGCGGGGGAGGACTGACGCCTCTTCGGAATCACTGTTCGATTGATAATGGGCCTCGCAATCCATCAGTGCAGAGAGTGCGGCGAGTCGAACGGCTTTTTCATGGTCATTGAGTGCCGCAGTCAGTGCCGCAACGGATGCGGGACCATTTTGATCCATCAAGGCGAGACTAAGAGCGGCCTGTCGGCGGATTGCAGTCTCGTTGTTGTCATCTTGCAGTAATTCGACCAGCCTCTCTTCTGCATCCGGGCTATTGAGTTTGGAGAACAGGCGCGTGGCTGCGGTGGAGGTCTCGATGTGAGCATCTCCAATCAGCGCCACCACTCGATGAGTGGTTTCGTTGTTGATTTTTTCCTGCAGGATCTGGCGGTCAAGCTTGGCAAGCGTGTTCAGTGAGGTGGCACGAACCAGTGTGCTCTCGTCATCCAGCAATCCACTGAAGAGATCAATGGTCTCCTGAGTGGGGCGCTCCATCTCTCCAAGTGTATTTGCGGCGTGAATGGCAGCACTGCGCACCTCGTCGCTAGGGTCTTTCAGTAGCATCATGACTGCGGGGAGGTAGCGTTTGGCATCTTGCGCTTCCAGAGCTTGTAGTGCATGAACGCGTACCTCAGTGTGTGCAGACTGCAGTGTGCGCCCAAGGATGCGAATAGCCTCTCTGGAATCGCTATGTCCCAGTGCGGTTGCGACGCGTCTCTGGCGGCGTGGATTGCCTTTTTGTAGTAGCGCTTCCAGAGCAGTGATGCTCTCTTCTGAGCCGATTTCCGCCAGCGTGCGGAGGATATTGGCCTCAATATCTTCCCCCTCGTCGCTGCCGAGTAGTTCAACCAGTGCCGAGACGGCCTCATTGGCTTTCAATTTTCCGAGTGATTTGACGGCTGCAAGCTGTACATCCCACCACAAATCCCAGCCGTCCTCGATGATTTCAATGCCCTCATCCCGCTCCTGCATGACACGCATGAGCTCTGGAATGGCGCGTTTATCACCGAGTTCGCCCAAGGCCTCAGCAACCGCCCGTTTGATCTCTCCATCGGGATCTTTCTGCAGTGATTCGATCATCGCCTCAGCAACGCCCTCACCACCCAGCGTGCCGAGTGTGGCTGAGACATCGACACAGACATCAATATCCCGGTCTCGGAGGTAAGGGATCAAGGTTTTTGACACAGTGGGGACTGCTTTTTGTTCCGTCAACTTTCCCAGTGCCTGAGTGGTATAGCAGCGGTCTGCCTCATCGCCATTTTTGAGTAGATGGGTCAAGGCGTCGATGGTCTGGTTCAGGCTCATTTAGAGGTTGTTTCCTTTAAAGCTGTGAGCAGGTAGTTACCGGTCTATAGATAGAGCGTTGTATGCAGGAGCTATGCCATTAAGTTATCTTGTTGAAATTAAACGAATATGAATGGTGGGTTGTGCTGTCTACGGTGTTGATTGTGGATGATCTGTTCAATGGGAAGATCTGTTCCACCAGGGATTGAACGAAATATTCACTTTGTGAATAAAATGGTCTCTCTTCAGGAAAGTTTGCATTGAACGTATCGTTCAATGATTATTTATATCTATTTGTTAATAAAAAGATATATTTTATAGGATGATCTGTGGCATAGAAAATGCAATCGTTGCTGGAGTTATGCTGCAGCACAGCATTGAATGAGGACCCAAAGATGGAAGAGAAGATCACGGAACAGGCCGCTGTGACCCCAGTTGCCCCCCCAGAGAGTCGTTGGGGAGTAAAGCTGTTTATTGCAACACTGGTTGGTCTGTTGCTCTTTTTCTGGTGGCTGCTGATCTACTCGGGTGGTGTTGAGCTTCACCATTAATTGCGAGAGAGATAATGAGAACGGGTACGGTATTTTTTGTGGCACTGATTGCGGCACTGCTGCTCTTTTACGGCATGGATCATCTGATTATGGGGATGCAGGGGCTTCCGTTGAATCTTGACCTGACGCCGGCACAGTAGGACTTTGTGATGAGAAAAACGGTCAAATTCCTCTTCATGTTCTTGGTAGTGGTTGCGTTAGGCAACCTGTCATTCAATGACTCAAGCGGGGGTTCGGTTGAGTTCTCTTTGATGCAGTCGTCATTTGCAGCTGAGATGGTGGGGGAGGAGCCTGAATTAGCCCCTGCACCGCAGCCTAGCCGTTCGGATTATCCCAATATTGGTGTCAGTAGCCGGGCGATTGTCTGGGTGGTGGCACAGATGCACCTCTTCTTTGGTGCATTGGTGCTGGCGGTTCCGATGTTTGTGGTCGGTATTGAGCTGATGGGGGTCAAGACCGGGGATGATCGTTATGACGATATGGCCCATGAGTTCATGAAGATCAGCCTGACCGCCTACTCGATCACTGCCCTGTTTGGTGGCACGCTCGCGCTGGGGCTGTTTCTGTTGTATCCCACCTTTATGGATTACATGATGGAGGTGTTTGGGGCGCAGATGCTGGTCTATGCGATGCTCTTCTTCCTCGAAACCTTCTTCCTCTACACCTACTATTATGGCTGGGACGCCTTGCGTTATGGCAATCGTAAATGGGTCCATCTCTCGCTGGGGTTGATGCTGAATGGTGCAGGATTGACACTGATGTTTGTCTCCAACTCCTGGGCGACCTTCATGATGGCCCCTTCCGGGGTGACTGATGTGGGCGCGGTCGTCGGAAATATCTGGGAGGTGATGAAGGGGCCGCTCTGGAACCCGGTCAATCTTCACAGATTTATTGCCAATATCGCCTTTGGCGGGGCGGTTGTAGGGGCTTATGCCGGGTTTAAATTCCTGGCGGCTCGCACGCAGGCTGAACGGGCCCACTATGACTGGATGGGCTATACCTCCAACTTCATTGCCATTCTCGCCTTCCTGCCACTGCCTTTTGCTGGGTACTGGTTGATGGCAGAGGTCTACGCCTACTCCCAGCAGATGGGGATTACCGCAATGGGCGGCATTCTGGCCTGGCTCTTCATTGTGCAGGCAGTGCTGATTGGGACCATTCTGTTGGCAGCCAACTACTATCTCTGGTCGGGAATGTCACGGACACCGGGATCGAAGCGTTACCAGTGGCTGATCAAGTGGATAGCTCTGGTGCTGGTGCTTGGCTTCCTGATCTGGATGACGCCACACACCTTGTTGTTGACCGCTAATGAGATTGCGGCACTGGGAGGCAGTCATCACCATATCCTGGGGCCACTGGGCATCATGCCGGCAAAGAATATTGCGGTGAATCTGATGCTGATCATGACCTTCCTCTCCTTTCAGCTCTATCGACGCTCGGATAAGGAGGCGACCGTAAGCTGGGCGCCGATTGGAAATGCACTGCTGGTGGCGATCTATCTGGTTGCGATCATCAATATCATCTTTGCCGGGGTCTACTACGGCTACTTCACCAACACAGTCTATAAGGTGGGCTCCAGTGTGACCCAGGTGGTCTCGACCCTGATTGTGATTGTGGCGGGTGTGGTGATTGACGGGATGATGTACAAGAATGCAAAAGTGAAGTATCCCGCAGTCTGGGGGCAGGTCTCCAACCGCTCACAGTATGCGCTGTTTGCGCTGCCAGTGGCCTTTACCTGGTTGATGGGGCTGATGGGCTATGTGCGCTCTTCGGTCAAGACGCACTGGCACATCTATACCGTGATGAAGGACAACTCGCCCGATAACTATATTCCGGCGATCGGTTATGCGGGCAATATGGTGACCTTGGTGACGGTACTGTTCCTGATCTTCGTGCTGTTTGTTTTTTGGGTGGCCAATCTGAGTGGGCAGAAGCAACTGCCGCAGGAGGCAGATTCATGAGACGGCCTGCGCAGGGCAATGTGCTGGTCTCGACACTGGGGTTCAGTCTGGGGCTGATTTTGGTCTTTACCCTGGTGGCCAATATCCTGCCGCAGGTAGAGGGTGAGGCGCCGGTTGAGAAAAAGGTTGATCTAGGGGCGCTGACCATGGATGGATTTATCTCCATGGGAGAGGAGCTCTTTAGTGGAAAAGGGACCTGCACCCTCTGCCATAACAGCATGGGGCGTGCTCCCGACATTCTGGTGATGAAGATGGGCGAGGTCTCTCAGAAGCGCCTTGAGGATGAACGTTATCAAGGGGGGGCAACAGATACAGAGCAATATCTGCGAGAGTCGATGGTGGACCCCGGGCGTTATGTGGTCGCTACCTTTGGAAAGAAGGGGAGTAACGATACGGAGTCCCCGATGCCGGTGGTCAATAAAACGCCGATCAATCTCTCGGATATTGAGATAGATGCCCTGATTGCCTTCATGCAGGCCAAAGATGGCAATGAGGTGACAGTCGCCCTGCCGACGGAAGTTCCACAGGCAGCTGAAGAGCGTTCAGCTGGCGTAAGCGCAGGGGTACCGGCAGCAAGCGGTGAGGCGGCGATTGCCAAGTATGGTTGCTCCGCCTGTCATCAAATCAGTGGATCGGGTGGAGATTTAGGGCCTGCACTGGGTGGGCTTGGTGAACGGATGGATCGTGCGCGGATTCAACAGGCCATTGTTGATCCCGATGCGGTGATTGCGGATGGGTATGCGGCTGGGCTGATGCCGACTGATTTCGCAGAGAAGATGACGGTTCGTGAACTACAGATGGTAATTGATCTGCTTCAGCAGCAATAGAAAAGGTCTTGGTGATTTTTTTAACACAAACGAGGAGTAGTCGTAATGAAGAAGACAGTAATGAGTATTTTGGCGGTTGCATCAATGGGAACCGCTCAGACAGTGATGGCAGATGCCGCTGGTGATTTTAGTGCGGGATGTTTTGCCTGTCATAGCCCTGCAACGGCAGCTGCAGTTGGCGCACCAGGAATCGGTGACAAGGCGGCCTGGGCACCTCGTATTGCCAAAGGGATGGATGTGCTCTATGCCGTTTCGATCAATGGTTCAGCAACCAATCCACTGATGCTGCCTCGTGGAGGGACCCAGTTCAGTGATGACCAGCTGAAGGCGATTGTGGACTATATGGTCAGCCAGTCCAAATAGGTGCAATCTCCCCTTTACTGATCTGATAGACGGAGTAGCTCCCCGATGAAACGGTTTGGTGTCACGCCATTTTGGCAAGCGGTTCTGGTCACTATTGTGGCCTACCTCTTCTTTACCAACGCTTTCCCGCCGTTGATGCCGCAATCTTTGGTGATTCAGTTTATGCTGATCACAGTGGTTGGAGTGCTGCTCTATTTCTCGTTTGATGATGAGCGCTGGGCAGAGTTCCTGCGGCCGATTCAGAATGTGGTCCTTGGCAATGGGCTGCGCCTGGCACTGACTCGCTGGTTCTTTCTGTTGTCGATTCCTGCGCTGGTGGGATATACCACCTATAACCTGGTCAAGCCCTCACTGGACTCCCCGGTAGAGCTGAGGCAGGTCCATCCGGCACCTCCCTCCAGCGTAAAGATCTGGGGCAAGAGTTTCAACCTTAATAGCCTTGAGAGCCCGGTGCGGACTGAAGTGCTGAAGCAGTGGAAGGCGGGCCAGCGAGACGAGGCGATGGTGCTCTACAGTGAATCGGTCGATGCGGGTCGCGATATCTATTATGAGAACTGCTTCTTCTGTCATGGCGATCTGTTAGACGGTAAGGGGCACTACGCAGAGGGGTTCAACCCACAGCCGATCAATTTCCAGGACCCAACTGTCATCCCTCAGCAGCAAGAGGCATTCCTCTTCTGGCGTGCGGCAACAGGCGGCCCAGGCCTGCCAAAAGAGGGGACGCCATGGAACTCGGCGATGCCGGTCTGGCATGAGATGTTGAGTGAGGATGATCTCTGGAATGTTCTGATGTTCATCTTTGACTACAACGGTCAGGTGCCCAGAATCTGGAACCTTGAAGATTCCGAGGCAGCAACCGGTATGCGGGATGCGGTTCTTAGTGAGCGCAAGGGGATTGAGGGGAATGAGCTCTATCAGTTCCGTTGTGCGGTCTGTCATGGTGAAGAGGGGGCTGGGGATGGCGTGGCTGCTGAGCTGATGTACCCGAAGCCGCGTGACTTCACGTTGGCGCTATTCAAGTACAAAAGCTCTCCAGGCATGGTTTTGCCGCGGGATGAAGATCTGTTCAAGACCATCAAGGATGGACTGGATGGAACCGGAATGCCTGGGTGGAAAACGTTGCTGACGGACGAGCAGATCAACAGCCTGATTCCGGTTCTCAAGTCATTCGATGTGACTGCAACGTGGCCGCCTGAAGATGCCGAGGATGAGGATTATGATGAGGATAGTGGTCGCTATCTGAAAGATGATTATCAGATCATTGCCGAGCGTGAGCCGGAAGCGGGGCAGGTTCTTTATAGTGAGGACTCAATCGCCAAGGGACAGGTTGCTTTCGAAAAGGCCTGTGCAGAGTGTCACGGCAATACCGGTCGCGGCAATATCATCTCAGGAAAACAGCTGGCGGATGACTGGGGAAATAGGATCTGGCCGCGAGATCTGACCAAACCATGGAGTTGGCGTGCAACCAATTTCACGGCGGGCAAGACACCTGAGGAGAGTCGGGATCAGACCATTCGCAATATCTACACCCGCCTCTCCATCGGAGTTCCGGGTACTCCGATGCCCGCGCACCGTGCAACCGAGGAGGGGAACAAGGATCCAGTGAGCCTGGAAGATCGCTGGCACATTGCCAATTATGTCTACAGCCTTCGTAATACCACGACGCCGATGAGTGACAGCAATATGGTTCGTGCAACCAAGGTGATGAGCGGTCTACCCGATCTGGCTTCAGACACGCGTTGGGCGGAGGCTGAGGCGACCACCATGCGGTTGGTTCCGAATATCATCAAAGAGGAGCGCCTCTTTACGCCGCTTAATGATGCCATTACTGTGCGAGCACTCTATGATGATCGTGAGATCGCGTTGTTACTGGAATTTGATGACCGCACCGATAGTCGTCCTGGTGAAGAGACCTCGGAAGGGATTCAGGATGAGGATTTGGAACTCTTCTCAGATGCCGTTGCGGTACAGTTCCCCAAAGAGGAGGCCTATGAGACCAAACCGGTGGTGGTGAAGCCACTCTATCGTCATGGCGATGGCAGGCACCCTACGACAATGTGGTACTGGAATGCGGGGAGCGTTGAGCCACCAGCACCGCAACGTGCAGCATTGCTGGATGCAACTGGGCCCGATCAGCCGATTATTCCAAGAGTGTCGGATCCTACCCTGAGTGCGCAAGGTGAATGGAAGGATGGGCGCTGGCAGGTGGTGATGAAACGTCCCAGAAATGGAGGAGGCAAAGATGGCAAAGCGGGAGATATCCACTTTGTTGAGGGGCAGTTCCTGCCTGTCTCCTTTGCCAACTGGGATGGCAGTAATGGGGAGAAGGGTGCGAAACATACCCTGACGACCTGGGGATGGCTGGTGTTGCCGCCCGAGATTGATCAGCAGAGACTCTATGGTATCCCGGCGGGGATTGCACTGTTGGTCTTCATTTTTGGGCTGCTACTGGTCCGCAATCAACGCAACGAAACACGCTAAAAGT
>CAZKCT010000025.1:0-5976 GCA_964551545.1 uncultured Piscirickettsiaceae bacterium
GTCTCTTCCAGTGCAGAGACGAAGATCTTGCCATCCCCGATCTTGCCGGTATTGGCCGCCTCGCGAATCACCTCAATCACCCGATCCAGCATCTCTGCCTTGATCGCAATCTCCAGTTTCACCTTGGGCAAGAAGTCGACCACATATTCTGCGCCACGATAGAGCTCAGTGTGCCCTTTCTGGCGACCAAAACCCTTGACCTCAGTGACGGTAACGCCATTGACGCCAATCTCGGAAAGCGCTTCTCGTACATCATCCAGCTTGAAGGGCTTGATGATCGCTGTAACCATTTTCATTATTTCATCTCCATTTATCAGTGGTCGACCCACCCTATTCGCTCATGAGGCAACTCGGCGTAGTCGACGCCCCGCATTGAGGCAGGACATGGACACTGTAGAGAGCAACAACCGTACCACCATGAACATTCAATCACTTATCAACACAACAGACAGAAAAAAGCATCCAGTTGAACCAAACTGGTGCATGCCGATAGTTAAGCGCACCATGAACGTGCTTTCAACCGCACTATCGCTTTTCTTTCTTGTCCGCCTTTTGAATCACCGATCTGAGAGCAGGTATACTGCGTTACATGGCTGAACAATTTTCCCACCTGCTTGAGAACCCCCACTGGATCTTCCAGATCTTTGCCGTCATTCTGATCGCCCTGAGCATTGATCTAATCCAGCGGCGCAGCCTGAAACGGCTGCTGATCCGGGCAGAAAACAAGACACATAACCTCTGGGATGACGCCATCCTGCGTGCTCTGCAGCGCCCTCTCTCCCTGCTGATCTGGATCACCGGCATCGCCTTCAGTGCCCATATTGCCCAGCAGGAGGCCCCTGCCGCGATCTTTGATGCCATTGGTCCACTGCGAGACATTGGGGTCATCAGCGCCATCACCTGGTTCCTGATCCGTCTCTCCCGAGAGGGGCAACAGGCCTATATTGCTGGACGCAGGCGCAAGAAAGGGGAGATCGACGAGTCGATGGTCGACTCCATCAATCGCCTACTGCGCAGTTCGATCCTGATTACTGCGGCACTGGTGATGCTGCAGACCCTCGGTTACAGCATCTCTGGGGTCCTTGCTTTTGGTGGCCTCAGTGGCGTGGTAGTCGGCTTCGCCGCCAAGGACCTGCTCGCCAATCTGTTTGGTGGATTGATGATTCATCTCGACCGCCCCTTCTCCATCGGCGACTGGATTCGCTCTCCCGACCAAAACATCGAGGGTACCGTGGAGCAGATCGGCTGGCGTCTCACCAAGGTCCGCACCTTCGACAAGCGTCCGCTCTATATTCCCAATGCCACCTTCTCCAACATCAGCGTAGAAAACCCGCAGCGGATGAGCCACCGCCGTATCAAGGAGACCATCGGCATTCGCTATGACGACGCCGACAAGATGGCGACGATTGTGGAGCAGGTCAAATCGATGCTGCAGAACCACCCGGAGATCGACACCAGTCAGACCCTGATCGTCAACTTCAACAGCTTCGCCCCCTCCTCGCTCGACTTCTTTATCTACACCTTTACCAAGACCACCAACTGGGTGCGGTTCCATGAGGTGAAGCAGGATGTACTGCTGCAGATCGTGCAGATCATTGAGGCAGCGGGTGCCGAGATCGCCTTCCCAACCTCCACCCTGCATCTGGCTGACCCCGTCACCATTGAGCAGTGAGTGAGACGCCACCACTGACCATCGACTTCGACGAAACCCTGCCGATCAACCAGCGGCGGGATGAGATCGCCGAGGCGATTCAGAAAAACCAGACAATAATTCTCTGCGGAGAGACCGGCTCAGGGAAGACCACCCAACTACCGAAGATCTGCCTGACTCTGGGGCGTGGGGAGCAACAGAAGATCGGCCATACCCAGCCGCGCCGCATTGCCGCCCGTGCGGTCGCCACCCGTATTTCCGAGGAGTTGCATACAGAACTGGGAAATCTGGTCGGCTTCAAGGTTCGTTTTAGCGACCAGAGTCGCAAGCACTCCCGCATCAAACTGATGACAGATGGCATCCTGCTGGCAGAGACGCAGTCCGACCCGCTACTAAAGCAGTACGACACCATCATTATCGATGAGGCGCACGAGCGCAGCCTCAACATCGACTTTCTGCTCGGCTATCTGCGACAGCTGCTTCCCAAACGACCCGATCTTAAGCTGATCATCACTTCGGCGACCATTGATCCAGGGCGGTTCTCACGCCACTTCAATGATGCACCGATCATCAATGTATCGGGGCGCACCTATCCTGTGGAGGTGCGCTATCGCCCACCCGAGGAGAGTGAAGCCGAAGAGGGGAGCCGTAAACAGCAGCAAGACCGTACCGCTCGGCAGCAGCAGGCGATCTTCGATGCCGTGCATGAACTGAGTCGTGAAGGGCCGGGCGATATTCTGGTCTTCCTCAGTGGTGAACGGGAGATCCGCGAGGTGAGTGAGTTTCTCACCAAAGCAAAACTGCCGCAGAGCGAGATCCTTCCACTTTTCTCTCGCCTCTCGGCCAAGGAGCAGAATCGCATCTTTGCCAAACATGGTGGGCGACGCATTGTGCTCTCGACCAACGTGGCCGAAACCTCACTCACCGTGCCCGGCATTCGCTATGTCATCGATACCGGCACCGCCCGTATCAGCCGCTACAGCCACCGCACCGGCATTCAGCGGCTCCCGATCGAGAAGATCTCCCAAGCGGCGGCTGACCAGCGCAAGGGGCGCTGTGGCCGTGTCGCCGACGGCATCTGCATTCGTCTCTACAGCGAGGAGGATTTTCTCACCCGGACAGCGTTTACCGATGCGGAAATCCTGCGTACCCACCTCGCCCCAGTGATTCTGCAGATGGCTGCACTCAAGCTCGGCAAGCCAGATGAATTCCCCTTTATCGATCCACCTGACCTACGGCTGATCCGCGACGGCTTCCGTACCCTGCATGAACTGGGGTCGGTTAGAAAAGATAACTCGATTACCCCACTGGGCAAGAAGGTGGCGCGCTTCCCGGTCGACCCACAGATTGCTCGAATGTTGCTGGCTGCCGAACGTGAGAGCTGCCTGGCCGAGATTCTCATCATCGCAGCGGCACTGACGATACAGGACCCGCGCGAGCGCCCACTCGATGCACAGCAGGCTGCCGACCAGAAACATGAGCCATTCGAGGATGAGGCCTCCGACTTCCTCTTCTTCCTCAACCTCTGGCACTTCTATGAAGAACAGAAACAGAAACTCTCCAACAGCCAACTACGCAAGCTCTGCAAAACAAACTTCCTCTCCTGGATGCGGATGCGCGAGTGGCGCGAGGTCCACACACAGCTGCGCCAGCTCACCAAAGAGATGGGGCTAAAGCGTAATGATCAGCCCGCCGACTACGGCATGATTCACCGCGCCCTCCTCACAGGATTACTGAGCCACATCGCCACCATCAGCAGCGAGAAGCACGTCTACAATGCCGCTCGTGGCGTACAGATGAAGATCTGGCCCGGCTCTGGGCAGTTCAAGGCCAACCCCAAATGGATTGTCGCCGCGGAGAAAGTAGAGACCTCGCAACTGTACGCCCGAACCGTGGCCCGTATTGAGCCTCAGTGGCTGGAGCGGCTAGGAAAGCATCTAATCAAGCGCAGCTATGCAGAGCCTCACTGGGAGAAGCGACGTGGACAGGTCGCCGCTTTCGAGACGGTGACGCTCTATGGCATTCCGATTGTTTCAAAGCGCAAGACCAACTACGGCCCGATTGACCCGAAAGAGTCACGCAAGATCTTTATCCGCTCCGCGCTGGTGGAGGGGGAGCTACACACCCGTGGCAGCTTTCTAGCCAAGAATCGCCAACAAATTGAGCAGATCGAGTCGCTGGAGGCGAAGTCTCGCCGTCGCGATATCCTTGCCGATGACGAGACCCTCTATCAATTCTATGATGAACGCATTCCGGCTGGTGTCTACAGCGCTCCAACCTTCGAGAAGTGGCGCAAAGAGGCAGAGAAAGAACACCCTTCTCTACTCTATCTGACTCAAGATCTGCTGATGCAGCATGATGCAGAGTCGGTACGGGACAGCAATCAGTTCCCAGACCACCTCACCATCGGTTCTGCCAAACTGCCACTTCGCTATCACTTTGAACCAGAGAGTGAGAACGACGGGGTCACACTCACCCTGCCCCAAGAGTTGCTACCTCAAATGAGGCCCGAGCACTTCGAGTGGCTGGTGCCGGGGCTACTGCAGGAGCGAGTCATCGCCATGCTACGCGCCCTGCCCAAACAGTGGCGACGCAACTTTGTCCCCGCACCCGACTTTGCCGGTGCAGTGCTACCGGGACTTGATCCACAGAGTGGTTCTCTGAGCCAACAGCTCTCCTCCAAGCTGCGTCACATGACCGGCGTGACCCTACCCGACAACATCTGGAACGAGGTCAACCTGCCCAACCATCTCCAGATGCGCTTTCAGGTGATCGATGCCGACGGAAAAACGGTGCAGAGTGGCCGTAACCTGTTAGTACTACAACAGGAGAGACCAGCATCCTCCAAATCAATCCAGCCCACACCAAAGAGAACCCAACAAAAAGAGAGGCCCACCACCCATTCTCTGGAGCGCACCTCGATCACCGCATGGGACTTTGACATGCTTCCTGAGTCGGTTGAGGTGAAGCGGCACGGTATTGTCATCACCCTCTACCCTGCACTGGTTCATGACGGTAAGCAGATTGCCCTTCAACTGCTCGACACCCAGAAGCGATCGGAGATAGAGAGCCATCAAGGCATCACTGCGCTGTTCCTGCTGGAGCATAAATCCACTGTGCGTAATCTGGCAAAAGAGCAGTTGGATCAACAGAAACTCTGTCTCCACTATCTATCACTGGGGCGCTGCGAGGAGCTGATTGAAGATCTGCTGGCCACCTCTGCGATGGCGGCCATGTTTGGAGAAAATGCCTCTCTCCCCAGAAGTTTTAAGGAGTACCAGAAACGCTCTACCGCTGCGCTCACTGCACTCCCCCGCCAGTTGCAGCGCTACGGAAAAATCACCGCAGAGTCCCTGAAGCGACACCACAACCTGATGAAACAGCTCAAGGGCAACATCCCTCCTGCTCACCTCATGACTTACAGCAAGATCAGCAACCATCTGGCAACACTGATCTACCCCCATTTTCTGCGCCAAACCCCGGCAGAGTGGCTGCCGGAGCTTCCCCGTTATCTCCATGCGGCAGAGAAACGGCTGGAGAAGCTACAGCACAATCCTCAAGCCGACCGACAGCGCGCGCAACAACTGGCACCTCACTGGGACCCTTTTGAAAAACGAATCGATGAGAACAGATCCCCTGCCTTTACCGAGTATCGCTGGATGGTAGAAGAGTTTCGGGTCTCCCTGTTCGCCCAAGAGCTGGGCACAAAAAAGCCGGTCTCTGCAGACCGGCTCAAGAAGATGTGGCGCAAGCTATAGCGAACTAATCATCTCCCCAAGGCTCTGCCTCACGCTCCGTGGTCAACAGCTTCGCCCCCGCCGTCTGGTTAGTCGCAAAGATGATCTTTACCTGATAGTTGTCCGCTACAGTCAGCTCCTTGCGTTTGGCACGTGCGCTATCGCGGGCATCACGATATTTTTCATGATCCTCGATATATTCAACCGAGCGATTGGGAAACATCTTGAATAGAAAATAGGGCATTTCAGGATCCTCAGAGAATAGAAAGCCACCCCACCTCAGCGATGGGGTGGCCTCCTCAGTGACTACCTAGCGTTTAGCTCTCTTTTTGGCTGCGGCCTTCTTCTTAGGTGCCGCCTTTTTCTTGGCGGCTACCTTCTTTTTAGCTACAGCCTTCTTCTTGGGTGCTACCTTTTTCTTGGCGGCTACCTTCTTTTTCGCTGCGGCCTTCTTCTTAGGCGCCGCTTTTTTCTTGGCTGCTACCTTCTTTTTCGCTGCGGCCTTCTTCTTAGGCGCCGCCTTTTTCTTGGCGGCTACCTTCTTTTTCGCTGCGGCCTTCTTCTTAGGCGCCGCCTTTTTCTTGGCTG
>CAZKCT010000025.1:6076-24392 GCA_964551545.1 uncultured Piscirickettsiaceae bacterium
CTGCTACCTTCTTTTTCGCTGCGGCCTTCTTCTTAGGCGCCGCCTTTTTCTTGGCTGCTACCTTCTTTTTCGCTGCGGCTTTCTTCTTGGCTGCTACTTTTTTCTTGGTCGCTGCCTTTTTCTTCTTCTCTTCATCTGCCATGACCACATCCTCTTCTTCTGTTGAACTTACTAGAACCTCTGGGGCTGCCTTCTTCAGAACCTCTGCAGCACGGATGATCTCACGAACAAGACGCTGCTCGTCAAAACCGCCCTCGACAATCTGGATTCTCCCCTCATAGAAGCGAGTCAACGGCTCCTCCAAGGCTTCATACTCTCGCAATCTCCGGCTGATGGTCTCTTCTCGATCATCAACCCGCCGGTGGAGTCGTCCACCACAAAGATCACAAATCCGCTCCACAATCGGCGGATGAGTATAGATATTAAATAGGCTTCCACAGTCACGACAGGTCAACCGCCCGGTCATCGACTCCATGAACTCGTCATAGTCAAAGCGAATCAGTACCACGCCGGCAAAACCACGCCCTTGACGTAGCAGGAAAGCATCAATGGCCGCTGCCTGAGGCGCCGTTTTTGGGCCTCCTTCAAGCACGAAGCCATTCTCGACATCCTTCTCAGAGAGGCGCTGCAGCAGCACCTGGGAGACAATGTCATCATGCACCTGTTTTTTGTTTTTCTGTGCCTTCTGGATATCTGATCCAGCAGACGTACCTCTCTCAACTTCTTGTTTTAGAAGATCCCCGACCGAAATCATCGGTACGCCATACTTTTCAGCCAACTGGCTGGCGTACTCCTCTTTCCCTGAGCCTGGCGGACCCAACAGCGCCACACGTATCATGACTACTCCGTTCACTCTTCGAGATATTGTGACGTTCTGCCCATCATCATGATGAGGTAGAGCACTTCAGCGAATCTCGTTTTTTTATAATTCAATTGGTGTTGTTTATTTGTTACTGATGTGACTTTTCTGTATAAGTTCAACCACATAGTACTTTGCACACCCTATATATTCAGTTGACTAAGAAATGTCAACGAATTTATTGTTTGATGGGCCATTTTTTCACCGCTCATGCTCGCAGGATCAGAAGTCCCCAACACTCTACAACCAGGCGTATCGTTGTTGAGAGCAGACTAGGGAGACCCTGTAGGCAGCCGAATCTCAACTTGATCGGCGATGCGGAGATTCGACATCATTGTGTAACAAGTTCAAAACGATTCAATGAAAAAGCAAGGAGTAAGTGAATGTCTGTGAAGAATGCATTCTATGCACAGTCTGGCGGTGTGACCGCCGTGATCAGCGCCTCAGCCTGTGGCGTGATTGAAACCGCACGCAAACATGGCGACAAGATCGGCACCGTATACGCAGGCCGTAACGGTATCATCGGCGCACTGACGGAGGACCTAATCGACACATCCAAAGAGTCCGCCGAGAATATCGCCGCACTGAAATCAGTCCCATCCGGCTGCTTTGGATCCTGCCGCTTCAAGCTGAAGAGCCTGGAAGACAACAAGCGCGAATATGAGCGCCTGATCGAGGTCTTCAAGGCACACAACATCGGCTACTTCTTCTACAACGGTGGTGGTGACTCTGCAGATACCTGTTACAAGGTCTCCCAGCTCTCTGAGAAGATGGGCTACCCTGTACAGGCGATCCACGTACCAAAGACCGTCGATAACGACCTACCCATTACCGATAACTGCCCAGGATTCGGTTCTGTAGCGAAGTACATCGCGGTCTCTACACTGGAGGCCTCTTATGATGTGCGCTCCATGGCGGCCACCTCTACCAAGATCTTCGTGATCGAGGTGATGGGTCGTCACGCGGGCTGGATTGCTGCAGCTGGCGCACTGGTTGAGGATTACGACATTCCTGTCGTGACCTTGTTCCCGGAGGTTGAGTTCAATCAAGAGAAGTTCCTTGCTGCGGTAGACGCCAAGGTGAAAGAGCACGGCTACTGCACCATCGTCGTCTCTGAAGGTGCGCACTGGCCGGATGGCAAGTTCCTCGCAGAGCAGGGTACCCGTGACTCCTTCGGCCACGCCCAGTTGGGTGGTGCTGCGCCAGTGGTTGCCAACATCATTAAAGATGCCCTTGGTTACAAGTTCCATTGGGCAGTTGCCGACTACCTGCAACGCGCTGCACGTCACTTGGCCTCCGAATCTGATGTTGAGCAGGCCTATGCGCTGGGTGAGAAGGCCGTTGAGTATGCGCTGGAGGGTCACAACTCCATCATGCCTACGGTTGTTCGTGAGTCCTCTTCCCCTTATAAGTGGAGCATCGGTCAGGCACCACTGTCTGAGGTCGCCAACGTCGAGAAGATGATGCCAATGGATTTCATCTCTGAAGATGGCTTTGGGATTACCGACGCCTGCAAAGAGTATCTCTATCCCCTCATTAAGGGAGAAGCATACCCTGAGTATGACGACAACGGCATGCCGAAATATGTGACCTTGGACAATGTCTCCGTCGAAAAGAAACTTGAGAATTTCGACCTTTAATTCAACTCTGCGGGGCTCCAGGGATGGAGCCCTTTTTTTAACCTCTTAGGAGATCGTCATGCCCAACGAACTTTTATTTTCATTGATCGCAGGTTTCGCTGCGGTTGCCTATGGCTACGTGTCCATTCAATGGATCAACGCCAAATCGACTGGTAATGAACGAATGCAAGAGATTGCAACCGCCATCCAGCAAGGGGCTCAGGCCTATCTGAGTCGTCAGTACACCACCATCAGCTATGTTGGTATCGCCCTATTCATCGTCATGGGTCTGGCCCTCGACTGGGCTTCTGCCATCGGCTTCGCAATTGGTGCCATTCTTTCCGGTGCAGCTGGATTCATCGGCATGAACATCTCTGTTCGTTCCAACTCTCGCACCGCTGAAGCAGCCAAAGAGGGGATCAACTCCGCCTTCCAGGTCGCCTTCCGTGGCGGCGCTATCACCGGTATGCTGGTGGTTGGCCTCGGTATTCTGGGTGTTGCGGGTTACTACGCAGTCCTCGGCATGATGGGCATGACCACAGAGTCTGCACTGCATGCACTGGTTGGTCTCGCATTCGGTGGTTCACTGATCTCCATCTTCGCCCGTCTGGGTGGTGGTATCTTCACCAAAGGTGCGGACGTCGGTGCGGACATCGTCGGTAAGGTTGAGGCTGGCATCCCTGAGGATGACCCCCGCAATCCTGCAGTAATTGCTGATAATGTCGGTGACAACGTCGGTGACTGCGCTGGTATGGCTGCTGACCTGTTTGAGACCTATGCGGTAACAACCGTAGCGACCATGATGCTGGGTATGTTGATGATGGAAGGCAGCGAAGCCGGTATCCTCTATCCTCTCGTTCTGGGTGGCATCTCTATCGTTGCCTCGATCGTCGGCACCTACTTCGTGAAGGTGGCTGAGGGTGGCAAGATCATGAATGCACTCTATCGCGGCCTGATGGTCTCCGGTGCAATCGCAGCCATTGCCTTCTACCCGCTCACTACCATGATGTTTGGTGAGAGCGTGATGATTGGTGGTGTCGCTGTAACCTCGCTCAACATCTACTACGCGGCGCTGATCGGTCTGGTACTGACTGCTGCAATGGTACTGATCACCGAGTACTATACAGCGACTGAGTATGCCCCAGTCCGTGATATCGCTGAGGCATCGACTACAGGTGACGGCACTAACGTCATCGCTGGTCTGGGTGTATCGATGAAGTCTACTGCTGCACCTGTTATCGCGGTATGTGCCTCCATCTACGGTGCTTACGAGCTGGCTGGGCTGTATGGTATTGCGGTTGCCGCAACCTCCATGCTCTCCATGACCGGCATCATTGTTGCGTTGGACGCCTACGGTCCAATTACCGATAATGCCGGTGGTATCGCCGAAATGGCTGAGCTACCGGAAGAGATCCGTAACATTACCGATCCTCTGGATGCGGTCGGTAACACCACCAAGGCGGTCACCAAGGGTTACGCAATCGGTTCTGCCGGTCTCGCAACACTGGTGCTGTTTGCCGATTACACCCATGCACTGGGCGGACAGGTCAACTTCGACCTCTCCAACCACATGGTCATCATCGGTCTGTTTCTTGGCGGTATGATCCCGTACATCTTCGGCGCGATGTCGATGGAAGCGGTCGGTCGTGCAGCAGGCGGTATCGTCAACGAAGTACGCCGTCAGTTCCGCGAGATCCCTGGAATCATGGATCACCGTGCCAAGCCTGATTATGGCAAGGCGGTCGACATGCTGACTCAGTCTGCGATCAAAGAGATGATCATTCCTTCGATTCTGCCGATCGCAGCGCCACTGCTGGTGGGTCTGCTGTTGGGTAAAGAGGCACTGGGCGGCATGCTGATTGGTGCCATCGTCACCGGCATCTTCATCGCGATCTCCATGACAACCGGTGGTGGCGCATGGGATAACGCCAAGAAGTACATCGAAGATGGCAACTTCGGCGGCAAAGGTTCTGATGCCCATAAGGCAGCAGTAACCGGTGATACGGTTGGCGATCCATACAAGGATACCGCTGGTCCAGCGATTAACCCGCTGATCAAGATCATCAATATCGTAGCCTTGTTGATCGTACCGCTGCTGTAAAAACCCTACTGGAATCTTCACTATTTGAAGATTCCAGAAACAGGTACAATAAGGGCCAGCCAAAAGCTGGCCCTTTTTTATGGTCAGCGCAAATGAATTCTTCAGGAGAGTAAGTTATGAATCTGGATCGCGTATCAACCGGTAACAACATCCCCGAGGAGATCAATGTGATCATTGAGATTCCCGCCAATGCTGATCCGGTCAAGTACGAGGTCGACAAGGAGACTGGCGCGATGTTTGTGGACCGCTTCATGAACACCGCGATGCACTACCCTTGTAACTACGGCTACGTCCCCCATACGCTCTCTGACGACGGCGATCCAGTGGATGTACTGGTGGTTACCCCTTACCCGATTATTAGCGGCTCCGTCATCCGCTGCCGCCCTGTAGGAGTGCTGCAGATGACTGATGAGGCGGGCGCTGATGCCAAGGTGCTGGCTGTGCCTGTATCCAAGCTCTGCTCCATCTACAAAAATGCCCAAAGCCCAGAGGATGTCTCTCCGGTGCTACTGGACAAGATCTCCCACTTCTTCGAGCACTACAAAGATCTGGAAGAGGGCAAGTGGGTGAAGATTGATGGCTGGGAAAACAAAGAGGCGGCGCATAAGGAGATCCTCGACAGTATTGAACGCTTCCAGAATGCTCCCGAGAAGCCTCACTTCTAAAACAGTTCTTCAGCCGTGAAAGTTTGCGTCATCTCCGATACCCATGACCGGGTAGAGTACCTCCACGCTGCTATTGAGGACGCCAAGGTACGCGGTGCCGAAATAGTGCTCCACTGTGGGGATCTAATCGCACCCTATACACTGCGCCAGACACACACACTGGGGCTGCCAATACATGTCATCCACGGCAACAACAAGGGCGACCTGGCAGCCATGTGTCGATTGGCCTCGAAGCCGGAGAGCCTGATCAATTACCATGGCCGGGATGCCTCTCTGGAGATGGGTGGCAAGAAAATTTTTCTGATTCACTTTCCGGAATATGCTGAGGCAATGGCACTCACCGGAAAATGGGACCTGATCTGTTGTGGTCACAACCACCGCTGCAAAATCGAATCGATCCGTCATGCTGATGGAGATGGATCAACCCTGTTGGTCAACCCTGGCAGCGCCTCAGGATTGGGCCGGGTTCAGCCCACATATGTTTTTGGTAATCTGGAGACGATGGAGTTCGAGATCATCGACATTCAGGAACCAGAACTCCCTCCCTATCGTTCCTGCCGCTAACCCCCTCAACAACAAGACAGATAAAAAAAGGGCGCCTGAATCAGACGCCCTTCCCAGAGGTTCCCCCCCCTCTTCGAAACTGGTCTACCTAGAATGGCATGAATCGGGTAAACATCCCGCGAGGAGACAAGCCACGATTCATCGACCCCATCTCCCGGGTCATGTGGAAGGTGCTATTGGCCATATGCTGAGTCGACTGATCCAGATTGCTCATGCTCGCCATCATCGGCTCCAGCGTCTGCATATGACCCGTGATCTGGTCCATACTGCCGCGCACATCATTCAGGGATACCGTCATCGCCTCCATGTTGCCATCAATTGCATTAAGGTTGCGGGACATCACTTCGACATTCCCCGACATGCTCTCAACGCCATCGACAATACTGGCCAGATGCTGCCCCATATAGGGGTCGATACTGGTCGACATGACCTGAATGTTACGAGCAATGTGGGACATGTCCTGGGTCAGATGGTAGATCATGTAGAAACCGTAGATCGAGAGAACACAAAAAGCAAACAGCGCCGGATAGACCACCATCTCCCAGCGTCGTGCACTCTTCTCAAAACAGCTGGCAAAACGCTCCAGCGGTTGACCACCCATCGTTGGGGCCGACTCACCAGCCACCTTATTTACATCATCTGCCATTTAGAAACACCCTGTCTTATTCAAGTTCGCGCACTGTAACACGTTTTTTCTAAAAGAAAAAATGGGTACAGTCTAAAATTAGAAAGTTCTAACTTACTGTTTTTTTAACATTCTTACCGCACCAAGTACACTCATAGAGTGCAGGACTACTGAGCCAGCTCTGCAGCCAGCTGTGTGGCCAGCGCTGGATCAATACCCCGAACCACGGTAAGGATTTTCTCCGCCTCATCCACCCGATTGGTCTGGATCAACACGGCAGCAGCACGGCCAAACGCCCGAACTGCACGCGCCCAATCCTTCTTCGCGTAGTAGATGTTACCCAGCTCCCCCCAGGCATCCGGATTCATTGGCTCCTCTTGCAACAAGGAGCGATAGCTCTCGATCGCTGACTCATAATCGCCTTCCCAGAAGGCCTGTCGTCCTCGATTCCAGAGCCAGTTGGCATCCATCGCCTCATCCAGAGGGTCAATATGCCAAATATCGTTACGTTGCTTCTCTGCAGCAACGCCATAAGGGTCCTGTTGCGGCGCTGGAAGCGGATTGAAGGTTGCAGCAAGGTCCTCCATCGGACGAGCCATTAATGCAATCTGATCTGCTGGCAGCTGCGGCAGGTCATCAGTCGCCTCCAGTATCGCCATCGGTAGGGATGGCTCAACAGTCTCAGGATGGCGTGCCATGGGCTGCTCTTTCAGCCCCAACACCTCACTCAAAACAGGCGCCGGGCTAGCGACCTTCTCTTCTACCGTCCTCTCCTCAGCCACTGGTGGCGCTGAGGTCTCAACGGGTTGAGCCACTTCGGCAACCTCAACCACGGGCTCTGATTCAGAGCGAGCCTCAACCACAGATTTTGACTGTGGATAAATCGTAGTCGCAGCAATACGCTCTTTGGCTTTGGGCTGCGCAACCACTTCTGGCACTGGCTGCTTGCTCTCCGTCACTTCAGCGACCGGAGACTCCACCTTCTCTTGATAATTGAACGGGTCAACCACAGCCGAAATCTGGTGTGACGCCTCGTCGTGCCGATCTTCACCAGCAACCTCATGCGCGCCAAACAGGGAGGACCACTCCTCTTGCAGGTGCTCTCGCTCCAGATAGGCAATCACCCCAAGACCGACAATCACGCCAGGGAGAATGGATGCCAGCATCCTGATCAAGACTTTCATTTAAACTTCCTGTCTCTATTGGAAAAACGGCAACCGATTATACCGGCTCAGGGCCATTGAGGAAAATCGCCACTCTGGCTCATTGAGCCCGCCTCAACCTGACGGTAGTGAAATGGAATGGAAAAAAGCGCGGAGGAGAGGCGCCCCTGCTCAATATTGCTCAACTCTTGAACAATGCCGCTATTGAGTTTGATTCGTACCGGATACTGAATCTCCGGGTCATACCAGGCCACCACACCAAAGCTCAGCTCTCCAAACCCCAGCTCCGCCGCCCAGCGCTCGGTTTGTCGTCCCATCTGCGCCTCTGTTGCCTGAAAACCGCACTCCGCAAGCATCATCTCGGCGCAAAAGGCCTGTGGATTCCGCGGAACCGGATAGGCCTGCTGCTGATGATATTCACCACGCTGAGGATCGAGCACATACAACACCCCTTGATAGAGGTCGGTAATACGAACCTCACGCCTTTTGTCGTTCTGCCGCTCTTCACGAATGGTGTGATCGCTCACATAGAGGCGCCCTTCAGCCGTAGGCACCGCATCATTGAGGTAGCGGATGTCCGCAGAGAACTCGGTCAGTGCAGCAGCACTCGCTCCCCATCCACAACTAAGCAGGGAGAGCAGTGCCTGAATCCAGAAATGACGCGACCTAGCGGAAACCAAAGTACTGAACCGGACCACTCATCTGCGGGATCAGCGCCAACGGATCCATCGCATTGGCACGACGCACACCCAACGCGTACTCTGGCATGAAGGTGGGATAGAAGACCGCGGGAGGCTGCTGACGCTGCCACTGGTTGCGGGTACGACGCTCCTCCAGTGCAGAGAGACGATCCGCCTCACGCCCCATCGCCTCCATATCTACACCGGCCGACTCAAAATCATCCAGCATCGCCTCCTGGAACGGGGTTGATGCAGTGGAGTAGCGCTGATCCTTAGAACCCTCGGGTACCGTGCAGGGCTCAACGGCAGCGACTGGTTCCGGGGTTACCCCCATCTGCGGCAGCTTCTCAGCATCAATCTCTCCCAACGCCCAGACATTTTCTTCTGAAGTGACTGCAGCGACACCATTCACCCCCTGGGGTGGAAGCGCTTCTGCCTGTTCCAGACTCCAGGCAGGGTCAATATTCTGCAGCTCTTCCGGCTGATACTGCGGCGCAGGATCCGTTTCAGTCGGTGCGTAGGAGGCCTGTATCACTGGCAGTGCATCGCCTTCATGGTAGACCGCATACTCTGGCTGTGGACTAGAGGCACTTTCACCATGCTCCGCAGGCACACCAAAATCAAAATGGCCGCCATAGGGCCCCATCGGCGCCGGTGCAACCCAATGATCATCGACTGCAACGGCCTGACCTGCGATCAAACAGCCCAACAACCATCCAATCTTTCCATCCACCATTCGTTTCTGACTCATTATGATTCCCCTCATCCTTCTTTGGTTAAACCACTTCTGAAAATCCGCTTTCACGCATCACTCTTGATCAACGCCTCTTCATCTGACTTCTCGGGAGGCCGGTAACCCTCCGGATAGAGCGCATCCCCTGCACTGAGACAACCCAGCGGGATCACAATCAACGTCAATAACGTAGAGACCACCACACCAAATAACAGCGCCACCGCCATCCCCTGGAAGATGGGGTCGGTGAGGATCACACTCGACCCCCCCACCAATGCCAATGCCGTAATGATGATCGGGCGCATCCGAGTCTTGCCGGAGTCGATGACCGCCGCAACAGGACTCTTGCCAGAGAGCAGCTCTAGCTGTGCAAAATCGACCAATAGAATCGAGTTCCGCACAATGATGCCTGCCAGTGCGATAAAGCCGATCATCGAGGTTGCAGTAAATTCGGCCCCCATAATCCAGTGGCCTGGCACAATCCCCACCATCGTCAATGGAATCGGCGCCATGATTACCAGCGGAATAACGAAGTTGCCGAACTGCCACACCACCAGGATGTAGATCAAAACCAGTGCAACCCCGAAGGCGATGCCCATGTCGCGGAAGGTGACATAAGTGACATGCCACTCGCCATCCCATTTGAAGCCGGTCTTGAAGGTCTCTGCAGGGGCAGCGATCCATCCACCCTCCACCGACTCGCCCTGAGGCCCACGGAAGTTGGTTTCCGCCATGATCCGCTCCAGATCAAACATCGCATAGAGCGGCGCAGGCAGATCATTGACCGCATCCCCCACCACATACTCCACGGCACGCAGATCCTTGTGGTAGATCACAGGGTCCTCCATGAAGGTCTCGAAGTGACCAAGCTCACCCAATGAGATCGTCTCACGCCCATCCATGGTCGGGATGGGCAGATCGGAGAGACTGGTGATCTGCGAGCGAACCGCCAGCGGCACCTCCAGTGTAATCAATGTCGGTTCACGGGTCTTGCCCTGCTTCACATCCCCCAGTGGTACGCTACCCATCGCCATCGCCAGATTTCGATTGATGGTCTCTACCGAAATTCCACGACGATTCGCTTTCTCGGTATCCACGACAAAATGAAGTACCTGATGAGGATCATTCATGTAGTTATCGACATCCTCCATAATGGAGGAGCTCTTGAAGATCTCGGTCAGCGCGCCGGCGACCTGACGACGGGTCTTGGCATCCGGCCCATAGACCTCTGCCACCACCGACTGCAGCACGGGTGGGCCTGGCGGCACCTCAGCGACCGTCACTCTCGCCCCACTCTTCTCGGCAATCGGCTTCAGCAGCTCACGCACCATCAGTGCAATCTCATGGCTACTGCGCTCACGATCCTGCTTATGCGCCAGCTGCACCGAGATGGTCGCCATCCAGGGATACTCCTGCAGATAGTAGTGACGCACCAACCCATTGAAATTGAATGGTGCCGCCACGCCAGAGTAGGTCTGTAGCGCCACCGACTCAGGCACCGCTTTCTCGATGGTGGTTGCCATCTTGCGCGCCACGTTGGCCGTGACAGGCAGTGCCGTCCCAGTCGGCATGCGAATCATCACATCAAATTCGGACTTGTTGTCGTAAGGAAGCATCTTGGTCTTCACACTCTGGGTGTAGAAGAGCGAGACCGCCGCAAAGAAGCTACCGATGATTGCAAACAGTACCACCCACCCCAACAGACGATTCTCCACCATGGGGCGGATGATCGACTCGTAGAGGTGCCCGACACGCTCCTGAGACTTATGCTCCTTCTCCTCAGCAATCTTCAGTGCTTTCATGGAAGGACGGAATTTCATCGTCAGCCAAGGGGTGAAGATGAAGGCCGCAAATAGCGAGAAGGCCATTGCAGCAGAACCCAAGACCGGAATCGGTGCCATATAGGGGCCCATCATTCCAGTGACAAAACCCATTGGCAGTAGCGCTGCAATCACTGTCAGGGTTGCCAGGATGGTGGGGTTGCCCACCTCTCGCGTTGCATCAATCGCCGTATCCTCGTTGGTCTCATTCTGCATCAACCAACGACGGTAGATATTCTCAACCACGACAATCGCGTCATCCACCAGAATACCGATGGAGAAGATCAGTGCAAAGAGGCTGACTCGATTGATGCTGTAATCGAGCATGTAGGCGGCGAAGACCGTCAGCAAAATCACGACCGGGATCACGATGGTGACCACCAGTGCCGGGCGCCAACCCAAGCTCATGTAGATCAAGACTGTCACCGCCAGTGTCGCGATCACCAACTTGAAGAGCAGCTCATCCACCTTATCCTTGGCCGTTGCCCCATAGTTCCGGGTCACATCAACATGGATATTGTGTGGAATCAGTGTCCCCTTCAGCTCATCCACTTTAGCCAAGATGGCATTCGCAACCGGAACCGCGTTACTCCCCTCCTTCTTGGCCACCGCGATGGTCACTGCTGGCAGACCATTGGCTTTCGCCTCCCCCGTATAGTGATCGCCAGTATAGAACTCCACCATCCCCTTGGGCTCTTCCGGCCCCTGATAGACACTGGCGATATCCCGCACATAGACCGGCATGTCATTGTGGACACCAATCACCAGGTTAGCGATCTGCTTGGCGGTATGGAGGAAGGATCCAGTATAGATCTTGAAGCTGAGATTACCCGCCTCAGAGTGCCCCGCCACCTGCTCCCCATTCGCCGTACGAATGGTGTTGGCAACCTGATCCAGGCTGATGCCAAATCCGGAGAGCCGCTCCGGCATCACCTCGATACGCACCTGAGTACGACGCCCCCCGACAATGAAGGCCTCACCGGTATCGGGAATGGTCTCCAAAATATGGAGCACATCGGTAGAGAGGGCGCGCATGGCACTGTCATCGACCTCATCGGACCAGAGCGTCAAATTGACAATGGGCACATCATCAATGCCCTTCGCTTTAACCAGCGGCTGCTGTACACCGGGCGGAATCCGATCCTGGTTAGCCGAGAGCTTGTTGTAAACCTTCACCAGCGAAGGGATCACCTGCTCCCCCACCTCGAACTGAACGGTCACAACCCCCATCCCTCGCTGGGTGGCAGAGTAGACGTGCTTGACGCCCGGAATTTCACTCATGATCAGCTCGAGCGTCTCTACGGCTAGACCGGAAAGCTGCTCTGCATGAACCCCTGGGGCCTGCACAAAAAGGTCCACCATCGGCACAGAGATCTGTGGATCCTCCTGACGCGGCGTCATCATCAGTCCAAGGAATCCCATGGCCAACATTGCAAAGAGGAGAAGTGGGGAGAGCGGCGAATGGATGAACGCCTTCGCCATCCCACCCGCAAGACCGAGAGACTGTTTACTCATCTGATATCAATCTTTCTGTTTGTTCTGGATCGACCCATGGCGTTTCAACACCACGGGGCCATTAAAAGCGGTGATTGCCTTCACCCGAGCTCCAACCCGTCGCGGATGGAGAGACCAGCAGTTGCTCACCGACAACCAGTCCGGAGAGGATGGTGACATGCTTGTTGTCGACCAGCTCACCAACGCGGACCACGCGTAGCTCTGGCTCACCCTGCTCATCCAGCACAAAGACTGCCGGCAGTGTCCCACGCCACAACAGGGAGGAGGTAGGGACGACTGGATAACTGGAGACCGGTGCCTGCATATCGGGAATCATCACCTCGGAATACATACCAGGAGAACCCGGTGCCCCCTTCGGCAGATCGAACTTCACCTTGACGCTGTGGCGCTTCATATCTGCACTGGGGAAGATCTGTGCAACACGCACTTCCAGACGCACGCCACCCACATCCAGCTTGGCAGGAAGCATCATTCCCTCTTCAAGCCCTGAGACCAGACGCGCTGGCACTTCGGCCAGAAGCTGCAGGCGATTGACGTCGGCAAACTGCACCAGTGGCTGTCCCGGCTGCACGGTGTCACCAATCTCCACCATCTTTCTCATGATGATGCCGGAGAATGGCGCAATCGACTTGGCGTTACGAATCTGTGCATCCAGCTGCTTGAGCTGAGCATCAGCCTGGAGCACCGCTGCCTGAGCGGACTCCACCTGTGTCTGCTGTGAGTAGATGTCGGAGTAACGCTCGAAGTCAGGATCTCCATCCCCGAAACCGGAGGAACGCATGGGGTCGGTGAACATTCTCATCATGCTCGGCAGACCGCCCATCATCGCATCGCCCTGATAGTTAGGAGAGACGATCACCTTGTTGTACTGAACATCGGCATTACGCAGGGTGGCCTCGGCAATCCGCATCTGTGCCTCGACCTCCTGGCGCTTTGCCAGCAAGGTATCGTCATCAATCCTGACCAGCACATCACCCTCATCAAAGGCATCGCCCTCTTTTCCGGCAATCTGCTCAATGCCGCCCGGTAGCTCCGCATTCAGAGTCACAACCTTATAGGGCACAATGGTGCCACCCAAGGTTACACTGATGCCGGTGCGCGCAGATCCAACGGTAATGATCTTACCCAGCCCCTCTCCAGCAGATGGGGCATTTGCGGACAAATCCGCAACCTCATCCTCTGCAAAAACATAAAAGCCGACAGCCAATGCCGCTGCCATGGAAATGAGATTCTTCGATAACATCATATCTGTTGCTCTTGTCCCGCCTTTCTGCGATTACCTAATCCAACTGGAAAGTTCTGAACTCTTTTACCAAGATGCCCCTCTCATCCTTGAGCAGGGGCAAGCAAGAGTCTTGATCAGACGCGCCCCATGACAGAGAAAGTCTTGATAAACGGCGCTGCCATCTTGGGGTTCTTGACCATTGCACCGTAGTCACCGACCGCAAATTTCAGCTTACCAGTGGTATAGGCAGTACCCAGACCCATCATGCCTGGCGCCTTCTTGATCCACTTCCCCCAGTGATCCTCGGAACAGCGCAGATCCCAATTGACCTCTTCACCATTGTAGCTGCCTGCTGCAACCGCCTTGCCATCCTCAACCTTGAGGATGCCACGTGGCTGATCTTCCCCCTGAACGCCGTAAGCGATCGTGGAATTGAAGTTGATCTCGCCCAGCGCGCTGGTCAGATCAGGCTCGTTGTTCCACTCATTCATAAAGGTGCTCATCCACTCCTCTGAAAATAGCTCTGCCATTTCTCTTTTCTCCTTAATCTCTAAAAATCTTCCTTAAAAACCCCAATTTTCCGGGGTCAATCGATGATTGAATCCGCTCTCTTCGGCATCCTTGCAGAAGATCAACAACCCCAATCTACGGCGTAAAACCGTACCAGAGCAACTGCTACAGTCGCTGCGACACTATAGACAAAAAGGTAAAAAATAGGAAGAGTAAAACGGTCAGAAATCGGTAAATATCGCTATATATAGTGTGATTGACCGATTAACACACACTATATATAGTGTTGGGAACCTGTGGATAAAATGGTGAAAATGGCCAAATTCATCTGCAAATCATCAACCTGCAGGGATCTATTATTCAATAAAATTTATGATTACAGATCAGATGCGACGGTGTTATGTTTCACCCAACGCGCACCCTCATCAAGCTGCTCTTTTTTCCAGAATGGCGCCCGAGATTTCAACTCTTCGATCAGGTAACGGGCCGCCTGAAACGACTCACCGCGATGTGCTGACCAAGCCGCCACCAGCACAATCGGATCATTGGGATGCATCAACCCCACTCGATGAATGATCAGCGTATCGAGAATATCCCAACGCTCGGCTGCCTCTTGCGAGATCTTCTCCAGATGATGGTCAGTCATGCCCGGATAGTGTTCCAGCAGCATGCCGGTCACCCCATCCCCCTCATTAAACTCACGCATGGTGCCGGAGAAGAGCGTCGCCGCACCATACTTCCCGGCATACCGGGAATCCAGCACCTCTTTCTCATAGCGACTAACCTCACTCCAGGGGGAGAAGGGCTGCTCTCGAATCTCAACCTTCATCGATCAGCCCCCGGTCACCGGCGGGAAGAAGGCGACCTCGTCCCCATCCTCGACGGCTGTATCTGCATCGGAGTAGTCCATATTCTTCGCCATCAGCAGATTGGCCGGACGCGCTTTGCCATCTGCCACCTTTTCCCACACCTCACCAATGCTCTTCACCGTAGCGGCATCCACCTCATCTCCCTCTCGCCCCATCTCCTCTCGCAAACTGGCAAAAAAACGGACCTGAATCATTTTCCTTCTCTCGCTCCAAGAACAACAAAGGTGGTAGTCTCCTCTTTTCCATCACGATTCACAAGGATTCAGATCAATGGATGAACTCACCCACTTCAACGCCTCTGGTGAGGCCCACATGGTGGATGTTGGCGCCAAGGATGTCACACTGCGGGTTGCAGTCACCGAGGGGCAGATCACCATGCTTCCCACCACACTGGAAAAAATCATGCAGGGCGACCATAAGAAAGGGGACGTATTGGGGATTGCACGGGTCGCTGGCATCATGGCCGCCAAGAAGACTGCAGATCTGATTCCCCTCTGCCACCCACTCGCCCTCACCCATGTGGAGATTGAACTGACCCCTCAACCAGAGAATAGCTGCATCTACTGCCAGACCACGGTAGAGACCCGTGGACAGACCGGGGTCGAGATGGAGGCGCTGACTGCCACTCAGGTGGCACTACTGACCATCTATGACATGTGCAAGGCAGTGGACCGGGGAATGGAGATGGGAGGTGTACGACTAATCGAGAAGAAGGGCGGAAAATCGGGCCACTGGACCCGAGAAGACGACTAATAACAGAGAGCCTCCTTATCACCACTATTGAAAGTTTTACCTTTTACTCCACATAATCTGCTGCACCATGTGATGTCGACATAGACGGCACTATCCCATGGAACAACACCTCCCATTTCAACGCATCAAGGTGCTCACTGCCGGCATCCTCAGTCTAATCCTGATGCTTGGGATCGCCCGCTTTGCCTACACCCCGCTGCTCCCGGTGATGCAACAGCAGGCAGGACTCGGCGTTACTGAAGGGGGATGGCTCGCCTCAATCAATTATATCGGTTACCTCTGCGGCGCCATCATCGCCTCTCTGATCAGCGACCTTCAATTTAAGGACCGACTCTATCGGATCGGGTTGATTGTTGCCGTTGCCACAACGGTGATAATGGGATTGACCGATAACCTCTGGCTCTGGTCACTCTCCCGCTTTTTTGCCGGCCTGAGTAGCGCTGCTGGTCTACTAATTGGCTCTGGCCTGATCATGCACTGGCTCCTGCGCAACAACCATCGCAGCGAGCTGGGCATCCACTTCAGTGGCATTGGGCTGGGGATCGCTTTTAGCGCATTGGCTGTTGAGCTGATGAGTGAGATTACTTGGGATCAACAGTGGCAGCTGCTGAGTATAGCTGGCGCAGTGCTGCTTATCCCTGCTTGGCGCTGGCTCCCCACTCCAGGTGAGAGCAGTGCAACCAACAGTGGCGAGAGGCTAGTCGACAATCCGCCAAGCCGCACTTTTCTACTGGTTTTCATGGCCGCCTATTTCTGCGCAGGGGTAGGGTATGTAGTGAGCGCCACCTTCATCGTCGACATTATCGAGCAGATTCCGGGGCTCTCTGACAATGGTAACTGGACGTTTCTGCTGCTCGGACTGGGCGCCGCACCCGCCTGTATTGTCTGGGATCTGATTGCTCGCCGTACCGGTGACCTCAATGCACTGATCCTCGCCTTCATTCTGCAGATTGTCAGCATCCTGATGCCACTGACCATCACCAGCCTGACGGGCGCTATTCTCAGCGCGTTGCTGTTTGGCAGCACCTTTGTCGGGATCGTCAGCCTGGTGTTGACCATGGCGGGCCGTTACTACCCCACCCGTCCCGCCAAGATGATGGGGAAAATGACCATCAGCTATGGCACTGCACAGATTGCAGCACCCGCAATCACCGGATTATTGGCCCAGCAGAGTGGCAGTTATAGTGATGGGCTCTATCTGGCGGCGGGGATGATGGTGCTGGGGACGCTATTGATGCTACAACTAAAAAGATTGGAAACAGCTATCTCACGCAAAGACGCAAAGCCGCCAAGGATTTAAATCATCATGCCCCATACATTGCACCTAAACAGTCAACACACATTTCTCATGACCACTTTTTAACACGCTTTTCTTTGCGTCTTTGCGCCTTTGCGTGAAACTGCTTTTATCGGTAGATCTCTCCGCCACCTTCGGTAAACTCCTTCGACTTCTCTTCCATCCCCTGCTGCTGCTCGGCAAAGTCGCGAACCTCCTGACTGATCTTCATCGAACAGAATTTGGGGCCACACATCGAGCAGAAGTGGGCGACTTTGGCCGACTCTTTGGGCAGCGTTGCATCGTGGTACTCAATCGCCCTTTCCGGGTCAAGCGCTAGCGCAAACTGGTCGTGCCAACGGAACTCAAAGCGCGCCTTGCTCATCGCATTGTCGCGCACTTGCGCACCGGGGTGCCCCTTGGCGAGATCCGCCGCATGGGCTGCCACCTTGTAGGCGACAATCCCTTCACGCACATCCTCTTTATCGGGCAGACCGAGATGCTCTTTTGGCGTCACATAGCAGAGCATTGCCGTGCCATACCAGCCAATCATCGCTGCACCAATGGCAGAGCTGAGATGGTCATAACCCGGGGAGATGTCAGTGACCAGTGGACCAAGCGTATAGAACGGCGCCTCACCACACTCCTTCAGCTGTTTCTCCATATTGACCTTGATCATCTGCATCGGCACATGCCCTGGACCCTCGATGATGGTCTGCACATCGTGCTCCCACGCAATCTTGGTCAACTCGCCTAAGGTCTCCAGCTCTCCGAACTGGGCCGCATCATTGGCATCGGCCAGCGACCCAGGGCGCAACCCATCCCCCAGCGAGAAGGAGACATCATAAGCCTTCATGATCTCGCAAATCTCTTCGAAATGGGTGTAGAGGAAGCTCTCTTCATGGTGCGCCAGACACCATTTGGCCATGATCGAACCCCCACGAGAGACAATTCCGGTGACCCGCTCTGCGGTCATCGGTACATGACGCAACAACAACCCGGCATGAATCGTAAAGTAGTCGACTCCCTGCTCCGCCTGCTCAATCAGAGTATCGCGCATGATCTCCCAGTTGAGATCTTCCGCAATGCCATCCACCTTCTCCAGCGCCTGATAGATCGGGACGGTGCCAATCGGGACGGGAGAATTACGCACGATCCACTCGCGGGTCTCGTGAATATTCTTGCCCGTGGAGAGATCCATCACCGTATCGCCGCCCCAACGGATCGACCACGCCATCTTCTCGACCTCTTCCTCAATCGAGGAACCTAGGGCAGAGTTGCCGATATTGGCATTAATTTTCGTCAGAAAGTTGCGCCCGATAATCATCGGCTCCACTTC
>CAZKCT010000026.1:0-24299 GCA_964551545.1 uncultured Piscirickettsiaceae bacterium
ATCTGAATTTTCTGGAATTTGAACAGCCCATTGCGGAGCTCGAGGCGAAGATCGAGGAGCTGCGCTATGTGGGAGATGACAGTGAACTCAATATCAGCGAAGAGATCAGCAAGCTGGAGGAGAAGAGTAAAGAGCTGACCCGTTCAATCTTCTCTTCACTGACGCCATGGCAGATTTCCCAGCTCGCGCGCCACCCGCAGCGCCCCTATACGCTGGATTACATTGAGCAGATCTTTACTGATTTTGAAGAGCTGCACGGTGATCGGAACTTCTCGGATGATAGGGCACTGGTCTGCGGCATGGCTCGCCTGGATGGTCAGCCGGTTGTAGTGATTGGTCATCAGAAAGGGCGGGACACCAAAGAGAAAGTGAAGCGCAATTTCGGCATGCCTCGCCCAGAGGGATATCGAAAGGCACTGCGGGTGATGCGCCTGGCAGAACGTTTCCAGATACCGATTCTTACTTTTATCGATACCCCAGGCGCTTATCCTGGCATGGGCGCAGAAGAGCGCGGGCAGAGTGAAGCGATTGCCAAAAACTTGAAGATCATGGCACAGTTGAAGACCCCGATTATCTGCACCGTGATCGGTGAGGGGGGGTCTGGCGGCGCTCTGGCGATTGGCGTGGGTGATCGTGTGAACATGATGGGATACAGCACCTACTCGGTGATCTCCCCGGAAGGGTGTGCATCCATTCTCTGGAAAAGTGCCGACAAGGCATCTGATGCGGCTGATGCGATGGGGCTCACTGCGCCCCGCCTCAAAGAGCTCAATCTGGTCGACTCGATTGTGGAGGAGCCATTGGGCGGTGCGCATCGTGAGCCGGCGATGGCTGCGACTGCACTGAAAAGACGCCTGCAGAAACAGCTGGCCGAGTTGTGTGGGATCGAGCGAGATGAGTTGCTTGAGGCCCGCTATCAGCGCCTGATGGGGTTTGGCCACTTCGCTTCTGAGTAACTGATCGGGGTGAGTCTCTCCCCGCAACAGCTTCTCCCTTCTCTGCAGCGCTATCCGCTTCAACAGGGGCGCTACCATGTGGCGTTTAGTGGCGGGGTTGACTCGACGGTACTGCTCCATCTGCTCTCTAGGCTGCAGCAGCAGGGTGAGATCAATGTCCTGTTGAGCGCCATTCATGTGCATCATGGACTGCAGCAAGAGGCAGACCGATGGGCGGATCACTGCCAAAAAGTCTGTGATCAGCTTGAGATTCCACTGACTCTCTCTCATGTCGATGCAACACCTGAGCATGGAGAGAGCTCAGAAGCAGCGGCCCGGCGTGCGCGATATCAGGCTTTTGAGGCGGCGCTGGAGGCCGGAGATCAGCTGCTTTTGGCGCATCATCAACAAGATCAGGCGGAGACTTTTCTACTACGTGCGCTGCGGGGAGCGGGACCCCGGGGGCTGGCCGCCATGCGTCCCATGCGTCTGATCGGTGAGGCCCTGTTACTAAGGCCGCTGCTTGATATTCCCCAACAGGCATTGGTTGACTATGCAGTGGCAGAGCGATTGGATTGGATGGAAGATCCATCTAATCAGCGTATGGATGCGGATCGCAACTATCTTCGTCATCAAATTATCCCCCTGCTCCAGCAGCGTTGGCCGGGGTTTTCTACAACATTTTCCCGTAGTAGTGCTCACTGCCATGAGGCCGATCAACTGTTGCGACAGTGGGGTAAGGAGCAGTTGCGCTCAGTTGATCCAGGAGAGCCACTATCCTTGAGAGAAGGGGAGCCAGAGGTTCAACTGCGTGGCCGGATCCGAAGTTGGTTGCAGCTCAATCAGATTGATCTGCCTGATACCATTCACCTACATCGAGTGGTGGAAGAGGTGGTGGGTGCGCGCCCCGATGCGGAGCCGCTGGTTGAATGGAAGACAATGAAAGGTGCTCCAGTTCGAATTCGCCGTTTTCAACGGGCGCTCTATATTGATCCTGGGATGGAAAAGCGGACATTCGAACAACCTTGTCGATGGGATTTCCAAACGTCACTGTCGTTGGGTGAGGGGCGGGTGCTGCAGGCAACTGTGGCAGTAGATGGAGAAAGAGTCTCTGTTGCGCGGCTGGAGGGGGGCGAAGTGACTGTAGGGTGGCGCAGAGGGGGAGAGCGTTGCCAACCGGCCGGAATCCCAACACGACGCACCCTGAAAAACTTATTGAGGGAAAAGGAAATTCCCCCTTGGGAACGAGAAAAGATTCCGTTGCTATTCGTGGATGGTGAGTTGGCACAGGTGGTTGGGCACTTCGTTTGTGAACCGTTTGTAGCCAGAGAGGGGGAGTCGGGAATTTTGTTCCAAGAGGTGGCTGCGCTGGGGTAAAATGGCGCTCCATGAATCTGCCTTTCAATCTCCATTTCATGGGACTCGTATGACTCGATATATCTTCATTACCGGTGGTGTGGTCTCTTCACTGGGCAAGGGCATTGCGGCCGCTTCATTAGGAGCCATTCTTGAGGCGCGAGGCCTCAAGGTGACAATGATGAAGCTGGACCCCTACCTCAATGTGGATCCGGGAACCATGAGCCCGTTCCAGCATGGCGAGGTCTTTGTCACCGAAGATGGTGCCGAGACGGATCTCGACCTTGGGCACTATGAGCGTTTCATCCGTACCCGGATGAGTAAGAATAATAATTTTACTGCCGGACAAATCTACGACAGCGTTCTGCGTAAGGAGCGACGTGGCGACTATCTGGGGAAAACCGTTCAGGTCATTCCTCATGTGACCGATGAGATCAAACAGTCGATTATTGCGGGCTCCGAAGGGGCTGATGTGGCGCTGATTGAGATTGGTGGCACCGTGGGTGATATCGAATCCCTCCCGTTCATGGAGGCAATTCGTCAGCTTGGCCTCAAAGTGGGTCATGACCGTGCGCTTTTTGTTCACCTGACCCTGCTACCGTGGATCCCTACTGCAGGGGAGCTCAAGACCAAGCCAACCCAGCACTCGGTGAAAGAGTTGCGCAGTATCGGTATTCAGCCCGATATCCTGATCTGTCGTTCCGACCGGCCGCTACCAGAGGGGGAGCGAGAGAAGATTGCGATGTTCACCAATGTGGAGGAGCAGGCGGTCTTCTCGGCCATTGATGTGAACAGTATCTATCAGATCCCGATGTTGTTGCATCAACAAGGGCTCGATAAGATTGTGGTTAAGAAATTCCGTCTGGAGGAGTTGCCAGAGGCCGATCTCAGCGAATGGGAGCGGGTCGTGCAGCATCAGGAGAACCCCAAGCACCAAGTGACGGTCGGTATGATTGGTAAGTACATGGGGTTGACCGAGGCGTACAAGTCACTCTCTGAGTCTCTCATCCATGCTGGCATTCATACCGATACCAAGGTAAAGATTCGCTACCTTGAGTCCGAGGCACTGGAGCAGGGGGATCGTACCGCGCTGGAAGGGCTGGATGCGATTCTGGTCCCAGGTGGCTTCGGAAAGCGTGGCGTGGAAGGGAAGATCATGGCAGTACAGATCGCCCGTGAAGAGAAGATTCCCTACTTGGGTATCTGTCTCGGCATGCAGGTGGCAGTCATCGAGTATGCGCGTCATATGGCAGGGTTGGAGCAGGCCCACAGTACAGAATTTGATATCGATACGCCCCATCCCGTGGTGGCACTGGTCACCGAATGGGAGACGGCGGACGGTTTGATTGAGCAGCGCAATGAGGACTCTGATCTGGGGGGCACCATGCGTCTGGGAGGACAGGTCTGCAAGCTGAGAGAGGGAACGCTAGCTCGCAAACTCTATGGTGCTGACGAGATTGTGGAGCGTCACCGTCACCGCTATGAAGTGAATAGCCAACTGGTGTCTCAGTTGGAGGCGGCAGGCATGAACTTCTCTGGCCGCTCTGTGGATGGAGAGCTGGTGGAGATGGTCGAGCTGGAGGATCATCCCTGGTTTGTTGCCTGTCAGTTCCATCCGGAGTTCACCTCCACGCCACGAGATGGACACCCGCTGTTTAACGGATTTATCACCGCTGCACTGCAGTATCAGCAGTCACAAGGATAGGGGCCGAAGTATGGAATTATGTGGATTTGAGGCTGGACTGGATCACCCCCTGTTTCTCATCGCTGGACCTTGCGTCATTGAGAGTGAGCAGCTCGCTCTGGATACCGCAGGTGCATTGAAAGAGATCACCGATACGCTCGGGATTCCATTCATCTATAAATCCTCCTTTGATAAGGCCAACCGTACTTCGATCTCCAGCTACCGTGGCCCGGGAATAGAGGAGGGGCTGAAAATCCTCTCCAATGTAAAGTCACAGATTGGAGTGCCGGTATTGACCGATGTCCATGAGGACACCCCGCTGGATGAGGTGAGTGCGGTGGTCGATGTGTTGCAGACCCCGGCCTTCCTCTGTCGCCAGACCAACTTTATCCAGAGTGTCGCCAAACAGGGGTTGCCGGTAAATATCAAAAAGGGGCAGTTCCTCTCGCCTTGGGATATGAAGAATGTCACAGAGAAGGCGAAGGCGACCGGTAATCAACAGATTATGGCCTGTGAACGGGGGGCCAGCTTCGGCTACAACAACCTCGTCTCCGATATGCGCTCTCTTGCAGTGATGCGGGAGACCGATTGTCCGGTGGTGTTTGATGGCACCCATTCGGTACAGCTTCCTGGTGGACAGGGGGGTAGCTCGGGTGGGCAGCGAGAGTTTGTGCCGGTGTTGGCGCGGGCTGCAGTCGCTGTAGGGGTTGCCGGGCTCTTTATGGAGACGCACCCCGACCCGGATCAGGCGCTTAGTGATGGCCCCAATGCTTGGCCACTAGAGAAGATGAAATCCCTGCTGGAGACTCTGGTTGCGATCGACCAGAGTGTGAAGCAGCTCGGTTTTGCAGAGCGTTCCTGAGTCGAGCGACGAACCTAGAACAGAATATTTACAAGTCCGAAAATTTAGAGAGAGAAGAGAAAGAGAACATGTCTGAGATCAGTCAAATTGTTGCCCGTCAAATTATCGATTCCCGTGGGAACCCAACTGTCGAGGTCGATGTAACGACAGCCTCTGGTGCGACGGGGCGTGCAGCAGTCCCCTCTGGGGCATCCACTGGATCGCGTGAGGCGGTTGAGCTGCGCGATGGAGACAAGAGCCGTTATGGTGGCAAGGGAGTTCTCAATGCGGTCGCCAATGTCAATGGTGAGATCAATGATGCACTGAAAGGCCGAGATGTAACAGATCAGACTGGGATTGATCAGACTATGATTGATCTGGATGGTACAGAGAATAAAGGGCGTCTGGGCGCCAATGCGTTGTTGGCGGTCTCCATGGCCGCTGCACACGCCGCAGCCAATGAGCAGCAAATGCCACTCTACCGTTACCTGACGCCAAATGGCCCCTACAAGATGCCAGTCCCGATGATGAATATCATCAATGGAGGAGAGCATGCCGATAACAGCATTGATCTGCAGGAGTTCATGATTTTGCCAGTCGGTGCGGGTTCTGTTACTGAGGCGGTTCGTTATGGGGCCGAGGTGTTTCATGCGCTGAAAGGGGTATTGAGTGCGCAGGGGATGAATACAGCGGTCGGGGATGAGGGAGGCTTCGCGCCCAACCTCTCCTCTAATGAGGCGGCGATTGAGGTGATCCTGGAGGCGGTCGAAAAGGCAGGTTTCAAGGCGGGAAGTGAGATGTACATCGGCCTGGATGCTGCCAGCTCTGAGTTCTATAAAGATGGTCAGTACAACCTTGCCTCAGAAGGCAAAGTCATGGACTCGACCGGGATGATCGATGTGCTGGAGAGCTGGGTCGACCAGTACCCCATCCTCACCATCGAAGATGGCCTCGACGAGGGGGACTGGGATGGCTGGAAACAGCTCACTGAGCGTCTGGGAAATAAAGTGCAACTGGTGGGCGATGACCTGTTTGTGACCAACACCAAGATTTTGGCCGAAGGGATTGAGAAATCGATCGGCAACTCGATTCTGATCAAGGTCAACCAGATCGGCACCCTGACAGAGACCCTGGCGGCGATTCAAATGGCGAAAGATGCCAACTATACCGCTGTGGTCTCGCACCGCTCTGGTGAGACGGAAGATGTCACCATTGCCGACCTTTCGGTTGCGACCAGTGCTGGGCAGATCAAGACGGGATCACTCTCCCGATCGGATCGTATTGCCAAATACAACCAGCTGATTCGTATCGAGGAGCAGCTGGGTGGTGAGGCGCAGTATGCGGGGATGGGGGCGTTCTACAATCTTCCGCATCTCGGGAGCTGAACCAGCCGCCTGTGGGGGAGGCCGTGAGCGATGAGCACTCGATGGTTGATCGCCGGACTGCTTCTACTGCTGTTGGTGCTTCAGTATCGTCTCTGGCTCTCTCCAAAAGGGGTTCCAAGCCTCTGGAATATGGAGCGTGAGATTGTTGAGCAGCACGCCCTGAATGAGCGGGTTGACGGCTGTAATCGTGAGTTGCGAGCTGAGGTGATTGACCTCAAGCGAGGCAAGGCGGCGCTGGAGGAGCGGGCGCGCAAAGACCTGGGGATGATTCTTCCCGGAGAAATTTTTGTCTCGGTGGTGGAGGATGAGGCCGCAGTGGAGCAATTCAAGACAGAGGAGCATGGGCGATGCGAGCAGACGATTCGTTGATCAAACGCCCGCTCTGGGGTGTGGTTCCAGCTGCCGGCATTGGCGTACGGATGGAAGCGGACCGTCCAAAGCAGTACCTTTCATTGGCTGGAAAGACGGTGATTCAACACAGCATTGAGCGACTTTTGTCACTCGATACGCTGCAGGGTGTGGTGGTTGCAATCGCTGCAGAAGATACTTGGTGGTCGACGCTGGCATGGAGTGACCCTTCCAGGATCCATGTGGTGGATGGAGGGGCAGAGCGCTCTGACTCGGTGCTCAATGCCTTGGACTGGTTGGCCGAACAGAACGGTGGAGACCCTTGGGTGCTGGTGCATGATGCTGTACGCCCCTGTCTTGGGCGACGAGATCTGGAGGCATTGACCTCTACGCTGCAGTATGACTCAGTGGGTGGCATCCTTGCGGCACCAGTGGCCGACACCATCAAGCGTTCAAGCCCAGCCGGATCTATTGTAGAGACAGTGGATCGCTCAACCTTATGGCGGGCGTTGACCCCACAAATGTTCCCCCTGCAGATGTTGCGCCGGGCACTGTGGCAGAGTCGTGATGCAGGTGTTAGCGTGACCGATGATGCCCAGGCGATTGAGCGGCTGGGAGCGCGCCCTCATCTGGTAGAAGGGAGTGCAACCAATTTTAAAATCACCCGTCCAGGAGATCTGGCAGTGGCTGAAGAGATATTGCGAGAAATGGAAATATGAGTCATCTGCCATTCAGAATCGGGCATGGTTACGATGTCCACGCCTTCGAGAAGGGAGATCATCTGATGTTGGGCGGGGTTCGAGTCCTGCATGACAAAGGGTTCAAGGCGCACTCCGATGGAGATGTTGTTATCCATGCGCTTTGTGATGCACTGCTGGGAGCGGTTGCGCAAGGAGATATTGGTCAGCTCTTCTCCGATCGTGATCCTCAATACAAAAACATGGATAGCCGCCTCTTTCTGCGAGAGGTGACTCGGCGGGTGACTGACGCCGGTTATCAGGTGGGTAATGTTGATCTCACCATTGTCGCGCAGGCTCCCAGGATGGCCCCTCATGTTGAAGCGATGAGGGGTGTATTGAGCGCGGAGATGGAGGTCGAGGTTGATCAGGTCAGCGTGAAGGCCACCACCACAGAGCGTCTCGGTTTTGAGGGGCAGGAACAGGGTGTTGCGGCTCATGTCGTGGTGCTGTTAGTGGCGCGCGCCTGATGTCGGTCTCTCTGCTGCCTTATGCTCATGGCGGACCGGCCGCAACGGGGAAGGTGCGTAGCTGTCCGGAAGATTTTCGGGTCGACGAGGATCTTGGTTTTGAACCCAGTGAAGCAGGGCAGCACAGGATGGTGGAGGTCGAGAAGTGTGATCTCAATAGCGACTGGGTTGCCTCACAGTTGGCCAAGCTGGTGGGGGTAAAGAAGAGAGATATTGGAATGGCAGGTCTCAAAGATCGTTATGCCATCACCCGACAGTGGTTCTCGGTGGATCTGGGAGGAAAAGAGGAGCCCGATTGGCAGGCTCTTGAGTCGCTCTGTCATGAGGGGCAGCAACTTACAGTGTTGAATGTGCAGCCTCACCACCGGAAGATTCGTCGAGGTGCGCTGCGGGGGAACCGTTTCCAACTGGTGCTGCGTGATCTGCAGGGAGACCGAGAGGCAGTTGAACAGCGCCTGATACAGATTCGGGATCGAGGAGTTCCCAACTATTTTGGAGAGCAGCGTTTTGGGCGAGGTGGTGCAAATGTCGAAAAGGCACTGCAGATGTTTCAGCGGAACTACCGTCCTCGCGGCCGTCATGAGAGAGGACTACTGCTCTCGGCAGCACGCTCTGAGATATTTAACCGGGTCTGTGCAGCGCGTGTGGAGCAGGGGAACTGGGACCAGCCACTGCAAGGAGATCTTTTTTCGTTGGACCGAAGTCGTGCCCGTTTTCAAGAAGAGATTGATGAGGAGATCCGGCGCCGAGTTGCTGAGCATGATATTCACCCCACGGGAGTATTATGGGGGCGAGGGGCGTTAGAGAGCGGAGGCGTTGTGGCTGATCTGGAACAGTCGGTGGTTGCCGGGATGGAAGCACTGCGTGAGGGGTTGGAACAGGCGGGACTGGAGCAAGACCGACGGTCGTTGCGACTGGTGCCGAGAGAGATGAGTTGGGCGTGGAGTGGAGTGGATCAGCTGCAGATCCGTTTCTGGCTGCCGGCGGGGAGCTATGCAACTGTCGTGCTGAGAGAGTTAGTTGACCACGCCGGAGCGGAGTAAACGCTCGTTCTTGCTGGAAATGGGCTGCCTGAGTAGGTGGAAGTAAGTCGAATCCCTAGTACTCCAACAACATTGGTTTGACTGTCTCAGAACTTTCTCCCTGAGTCTAAGGCAAGGCGCAGCCATGCAGGCATAGCCACTCTATGTCAAATGGCTGTAACGCTGTATTGGGCTCAGGGAGAAGTTCCCTTTGGGCAAGCCTGAATGGAGCCATCTGCTTCGTTGTCCTCTCTTGAATTAACTACGGTTAGTCCTACGTTTGTCCGCCTTGCAGCTCACCCCATTCAGACTTGCTGAGACGGTCAAACCAATGTTGTTGGAGTACTAGTGGCTTCGGTGTACACTGCGCCCCCTTTCTACAGTCTTTATAAAAAGTGCCCACTTGAGGGGTACCAGACTGCTACGCTGTTCTCTTCATTTTCTGGGTCAAGGACCCCTTGTGAACCATGACCCAAAAGACTGAAAACGCTACTTTTGATGCACTAGGACTTGCTCCAGCTGTTCTTGAGGCCATCACCGAGATTGGTTACGAATCACCGTCCCCGATTCAGGCGGCAGCGATTCCGCACCTGCTGGATGGGCAAGATATTCTGGGACAGGCCCAAACTGGAACAGGGAAAACCGCAGCTTTCGCGCTTCCCATTCTCAGTCGTATTGATCTGACAAAGAACAGCCCTCAGGTTTTGGTATTGGCCCCCACGCGCGAGTTGGCCATTCAGGTCTCCGAGGCGTTTCAACGCTATGCCAGCCGGTTGAAGGGATTTCATGTGGTGCCCATCTATGGTGGGCAGGATTATCGTCAGCAGATCAAGGCGCTGAAGCGTGGTGTGCATGTGGTGGTGGGTACCCCAGGGCGCGTGATGGATCATATGCGCCGAGGAAGCCTCAAACTGGATACGTTGCGCTGTCTCGTTCTGGATGAGGCAGATGAGATGTTGCGGATGGGGTTTATCGAGGATGTGGAGTGGGTGCTGGAGCAGATTCCTACGGAGCACCAGATGGCGCTCTTCTCTGCCACCATGCCGAAGCAGATTCAGAAAATCTCAAAGACTTACCTGAATGAGCCCGTGTTGGTCTCCATTAAGACCAAGACTGCAACCGCAGGCACGGTGCGTCAGCGTTACTGGATGGTGAGCGGTTTCCATAAACTGGATGCACTGACCCGGATGCTGGAGGTTGAGGAGACGGATGGCGTGATCATCTTCTCTCGCACCAAGACCATGACGGTAGAGCTGTCAGAGAAGCTTGCGGCGCGCGGTTTCGCGGCCGATGCATTGAATGGAGATATTCCGCAAAAACTGCGGGAACAGCTGGTGGGCAAGCTCAAGAATGGCCAGCTCGATATTCTGGTTGCGACGGATGTTGCTGCACGCGGTCTGGATGTGCCGCGTATCAGCCATGTAATCAACTACGACATTCCTTATGACACCGAATCCTATGTGCATCGAATTGGCCGCACAGGGCGCGCAGGGCGCACTGGAGATGCAATTCTCTTTGTTGCGCCCCGTGAGAAACGGATGCTTCATACCATTGAGCGCGCGACCCGGCAGCGGATTGAGGAGATGGTTCTTCCCTCTCGTGAGGAGATCAATAGTCGTCGGATTGACCGTTTCAAGAGTCAGATTACGGATGCACTGGGCCGCCAAGAGCACCTTGAATTTTATCGGGAGCTCATTGAGGGCTACCGTATGGAGCAAGATATTCCTTCTATTGAGATTGCTGCAGCGCTTGCGAGCATCTCTCTGGGCGACGATTTTCTACTGGATGAGAAAGATGAGCCCAGAACCAGAAAAAGAAAGGAGCGTCGTACTGAAGAGAAGCGGGAGACGCGCAACAAGAAGAGGGAGCCAGAAAAACGACAGGAGAGCCGCCCTCCTCGAGGCTATCGCCGTTATCGCATGGCGGTTGGCAGCAGTCACCAGGCCACCTCAGAGAAAATTCTCTCTGCCGTGGTAGAGGTTGCAGGGCTGTTTAATGAGGATGTTGGAACGATTTCCGTCGGCGAAGAGCAAAGTACCATTGATCTTCCGGAAGGGATGCCTCGCGATATTTTCCAGGCTCTGCGGAAGAGCTGGGTCTGTGGGCAGCGCTTGCAGATTGAGTTAGTTGGCGAAAAAGGGGAGCGAAAAGGTGGGGGACACCATAAAAAAGGGGTAGGGAAAGGAAAATCCTCATCCAAAACGGCCCGCAAAGAGAAGCGCACAACAAAGCGGTCAGCTGATGGGAAGCGTCCTCCAAAACGCAAGAAGGCGCGTTAAACGCTCAATGCCCTGAGTCAGGGGTGAGCGGGTTTCGCTTTAACAACACGTAGAGTGCGCCGGTTCCCCCGTCTCGTTGGCGTGCTGAGCAGAAGGCCAATACCTTGGATTGGTGTTGCAGCCACTGGTTGACCCAGTTTTTCAAAACTGGAATTTGCTCGCTGGATTGGTTCCCTTTTCCATGAATCACCTGGAAACATCGAATATTGTGGAGAAGAGCCTCCTGTAGGAGTTGCTGCAGCTCCTCGGTGGCTTGTTGCACATTGAGGCCGTGCAGGTCCAGTTCTAGATCAGAACAGAGAGCCCCTCTTTTGAGTTTCTGTAGTGTGGTGTGAGGGAGACTGCCCTGTAGATAGAAAAGAGCCTCCTCTGCAGTGACGGTAGCAGAGGGATCCAGAGGTGGAGTATGCGAACCATATGGATTGCTGGAGGAGTGTGCCTGGGTGTGCTGAATGTTTTTAGGTTGTGGGCGCGCCGGTTTCAGGTTGACTCGGTCGTCCGTTTTCAATGGGCGGACACCCTCGGTCATTTCTCGGAATAGCGCAGCATCTTCGTCGCTGATCGGCATCTTATTGAGAGAAGAGGTTCCGCCACCATCGTTTGCGATTGTTCGGAAGTACCTCGATGGGTTGCAGGTCGACCGGCTGTTGGCGGGAGAGGACCCAGCCTGGCGGCGGTGGGTTCTCGCTGGATCCGCAGGAGAGTCCAAGGTTGTTGGGGTCGTAGATCTTTACCATGGATGGAGATTCAGCATGGTTGGTGTAGACGATGCCGCAGATGCGCTCATCATGCTCTCTGCGTAGCAGTGTATCAATCTCGGTAATGAACTGTCGGAACTCCTCAGCGCTGGAGGGCTGGATCGGGGGCGTTTCCCCAACGGCATAGATGTACCATTTCTCTTGCTCTCCTGCCAGTAATTGTTCCCAGAACCGGGTGAGGTCATCCCACTGTAACAGGCTGGTGAAGAGACCGTTGAAGGTGGTGTGGTAACTACTTTTCATGGTGCCCTATTCTACTGGAATCGATTTCTGCTGTGGCACCTGTTGGGGGTTCCAGTGGATGTACGCCCACTCCCACAGCGCCTCAAGGTGATCAATGGGGGGCGGGGCGTGGCCGAGAAACTGGAGTGCAGCCGCTAAGTTATCGGTGGCATTTTCCGGATTGAGCGGGGCGGCAAGATTCTGCTTGCTGAGTTTTTGGCCCTCGGCAGTCGTGGCAATGGGCAGGTGTCCATAGTGAGGGGTGCGGTATCCGAGCTGCTGCTGGAGAAAAATCTGTTTGGGGGTTGAGTCGAGCAGGTCACTGCCTCGGATGACATGGGTGACCCCCTGTTGCTGGTCGTCGATGACAACGGCCAGCTGGTAAGAGAAAAGTCGGTCAGCGCGCTGGATGATGAAGTCCCCGATCTCGTCTCTTAACTGCCATTGTTGAGGGCCTTGCCATTGGTCCTCGAAGTGAATGATGGTGTCATCGCCTCGTAGGCGAATGGCGTGATGTTCGAGTGAAAGTGCCAGATTATGGCACTCCCCTGGGTAGATGGCGGCCGCTTTGAGCTGACTGCGTGAACAGCGACATCCAAAGATAGCGTCCTCTTTTTGTAGCTGATCAATCGCCTGTTGATAGTGTTTGTTTTGCTGGCTCTGGTAGAGGATGGTGCGATCCCAGTGTAGTTGATGCTGTTCCAGTGTGTGCAAGATCTGATCACTGGCTCCGGGGACGGTGCGCGGCGGGTCAAGGTCTTCGATGCGCAGCAGCCACTCCCCCTGGTGGCGTTTGGCCTCTAGGTAGCTGCCGATTGCTGCGATGAGCGACCCAAAGTGGAGTGGGCCAGTCGGGGAGGGGGCAAAACGGCCGACATAATCTTGGGAAAGTGAATTTTCTACTTGCACAAGTTAAATTTATTCTATAGAATGATTGAATATATTTTGATTGATGTTGAACGAGTCTATTATGCAGAACAATGAGGGAAAAAGGGATTGCCGTACGGTGATTGAGGGAGTGAGGCAGGATGGAGACAAATTTCGTCCTAGTGACTGGATTGAGCGAATTTCATCGCAGATTGCACAGTTTGGCGAAGGAAAGAGTCTGCGCTATCGAGACTGTGCTCGTCCGCGGATCATCAATGGAGAGAAGTGTCTGGTGATTGAACATCGGCTTGGGGAGAAAGATCCGCACGCCTTTGCTTTTGTGCAGGACTTTGCCACGGCAAACCGACTCAAGATTCGTGAGGAGTGTGAAGAGCTGGTTCAGTAATCGCATCCCTCTGAAAACAGAACAGGCGGTCCTTTCCGGGGCCGCCTGTTCTGTTTTGTATGGAAAAAAGAGGGATCAGGAAGATTTCTCTTTGATCTCCTCCAGCTCCTTGCAGTCGATGCACAATGTTGCGGTGGGGCGGGCCTCTAGGCGGCGAATGCCGATTTCGACACCACATGACTCACAGTAGCCATATTCGTCGCCATCCAGATCGTGTAGGGTTTTGTCGATCTTGCGAATCAGCTTGCGTTCACGATCACGCGTTCTCAACTCCAGTGAAAACTCCTCCTCCAGCGTTGCGCGATCACTCGGATCGGGGAGGTTGGCGGTCTCATCCTGCATGTGGTGTACCGTGCGATCCACCTCCTCCATCAATTGATGTTTCCAGGCCAGAAGAATCTCCTCGAAGTGCTTCTTCTGGTTGTCATTCATGTACTCTTCGCCCTTCTTGGGCTTGTAAGGCGCGATGCCTCCAATCAATGTTGACTGCTTCTTTGCAGTAGCCATACGGTCATTACTCCTGACAGCTTTTCGGAAAGGCCGCATTGATACCAGATTAGGCTCCGTCTGGCAACTTCTTCTGTGCTTTTCGGTGGCTTTATCCGACTGCTTTGCTCTGGTAATGTATCGGCACACAAGGAATATGGAATGGATCCTGCCCAAATTGGGAGGGTTACCAAAGGATAAGGAGATAATGGATGAAAGCACTAATCTTTGATGTGGATGGGACGTTGGCCGATACCGAGCGAGATGGTCATCGGGTGGCATTCAATCTGGCTTTTGCTGAGGCTGGACTGGATTGGAGGTGGGATGAAGCGCTCTATGGTGAACTGCTGGCGGTGACGGGTGGCAAGGAGCGTATTCGTCAATTTATTGAGACCAAGGATCCGGCTGTTCCCGAGGTAGAAGATCTGATTGCATGGATTGCCGGGCTGCACGCCTCCAAGACCAAGCATTTTGTGGCCCTGATGGATCAGGGGAAGATTCCGCTGCGTAGTGGGGTCAAGCGATTGTTGACGGAGGCCCATGATGCGGGTGTGCCGTTGGCGATTGCCACAACGACGACCCCGGAGAATGTCTCCGCACTACTCAATAATGCGCTGTTTGAGGGGGCAGAGTCCTGGTTTGAGGTGATTGGTGCTGGGGACATCGTCCCGGCCAAGAAGCCGGCCCCTGATATCTATACTTATGTGATGGAGCAGATGGGACTGAAGCCAGAGGCGTGCATCGCCTTTGAGGATTCATCCAATGGAATTCTCTCCTCTCGAGCGGCAGGATTGAAAACCATTGTCACGGTGAATGGTTATACCGCAGAGGATGATTTCAGTGAGGCGGCGCTAGTACTGGATCAGATGGGTGACCCAGGTGACCCCTGTCAGATCCTGCAGGGGAAGGATGTTGGTAAAACTGCCCTTGATCTGGAGTGGGTTCACAAGATCTGGGAATCCTGATTGGTGAAATTCTCAAAGCGGGCCTCAGAGATCGAGCCATTCCATGTCATGGATATTCTGGCGCGCGCCCGTGTGCTAGAGGCTGAGGGGCGTTCAGTCATTCATATGGAGATTGGAGAGCCCGACTTTGATACCCCGCAACCGGTTGTCGATGCGGGAATTGCGGCGCTACAGAGTGGTCGTCACCACTACACCCCTGCGTTGGGATTGCCGGAGTTACGCAGCAAGATTGCGGCACAGTATCGTGATCGTTACCGGGAGTTGGTGGCTCCTTCTCGGGTTGCAGTGACGCCCGGCTCCTCGGGGGCGCTACAGCTGCTGATTGCGCTGCTGGTCGACCCTGGGGATCAGGTGCTGATGGGGGACCCCGGATACCCCTGTAACCGTCACTTTGTTCGCCTTTTTGAGGGGGAGTCTGTATCAATTCCGGTTGGGGCAGCCGAGCGGTTCCAGCTGACGGCAGCGCTGGTTGCAGAGCATTGGAGTGAGCGGACTCGAGTGGTGATGATCTCCTCTCCCTCCAATCCAACAGGGACGGTTGTGGATCCACAGGAGTTGCGAAAAATTGCTGAGGTGGTGGCGGAGCGAGGGGGGGCGCTGATTGTGGATGAGATCTATCAGGGGCTCACCTATGGCGGGGCAGGAGGCACCGCAGTCAATCTTCCAGGGGCGGTCTATGTGGTCAATAGCTTCTCTAAATATTACGGCATGACCGGCTGGCGCCTGGGGTGGCTGGTGGCCCCTGAGGCGGCCATGGATCAGCTGGATCGACTGGCTCAAAATCTCTTTCTTGCAGCACCCACGCCGTCACAATATGCGGCACTGGAGGCGTTAGAGCCAGCCACAGAGCAGATTCTGTTACAGCGGCGAGACCAGTTTCAGGCGCGGAGAGACTATCTCTACCGTGCGCTGAGTGATCTGGGATTTGTGATTGATCACCGTCCAGAGGGGGCTTTCTATCTTTATGCGGATTGTTCAGGGATGACGGATGACAGTAGTCGTTTTGCGATGGCGTTGCTGGAGCAAGAGGGGGTGGCGGTGACGCCGGGCAAGGACTTCTCGGTGCATGAGCCGCAGCGTTGGGTCCGTTTTGCCTATACCGTTTCTCTCCAGCAGCTTGAGGAGGGGGTGGCGAGAATTCGTCGTTTCCTTGGCCGATGAATCTTCAGCAATTTCGTGCGTTGCGACTACCAGTGATGCTTCAGCGACTGGGGCAGTGGATTGGTGGAATAGGGGTGGCCTGGTGGTTCTGGTGGGTTCTGGTTGAGAAAGGGGCGCTCCATTCGTTGACAGAAGATCCGAAAATGACGGAGATCCTGTTGGGGTTGCCGCTGATTCTGATTCTTCCGGCCATCTACTATGCAACGGTATTTCTGCTATTGCGGGTGCTCTACTGGACGATTGTTTCGCCACAACAAGAAACCCCGATGGATCCAGAAGATCCATCGGGGCCTTAGACCCAGGAGAGTTACACTCTCCCTGAAAGAGAGGTCTTACTTGGCGATTGCAGCGTTGTGAGGAGCAATCCCGTAGTATGGGTTAGCAGCATAGCTCTCAGTGCGCAGGTCAGAAGCACTCTTGAAGCGACTGTTCTCAGCAACGTCCATGTCAGATTCCATGTTGGAAGAACCCTTACCAGAAGCGTTGATGCTCATGCTGAAGTTACCCTCGGCGTCAGCAGCACCCTTTCCAGCGCCACGACCCTTTCCGTCAAATGCGCTGTCTACAGAACCGTTTCCGTATCCAGTCTGGTTGTCGTCGTTGCTGAAGAAAGCAGAAGCGCTAGAGGCAACAGCGGCGAGGGCGATAGTAGCAATAATCTTTTTCATGATAAAAACTCCGTAAAAATTTGTTTTATAAAATCAAACTCTGATAAAAGAGTTGTTCTTAAAAGCTTGTGATGGAACGAATTCTATCGGTATTAAATAACATTGTAAAATAATTATATTTAATTGGGATGCAGTATTATTTATGATAAAAAAGGCCGGAGGGTCACCCCTCCGGCCTAGTCTTGGCGGCTCTCCGCCAGTTATCAGAGCATTTGAATCAGTGCTTCTGTTTCGCCTCGTGCTCGGCACGCATCTCCCCAACCTCCTGAAGGATGTTGTTCACGGCGGTTTTTAGTGGGGCCCAGCCGTACCAGTGCATGTAATCGTTACTGGCGTGGAATGCTCCCTGGAAGGCGCGCTGACGATACTCCAGCATGATCAGATAGAGTTCCTGCTCGACACTGGTCTTGGCATCATAGTAGTGCAACAGATCCGGCGCAAACTCCCACCCCTCCGGTTTCTCCAGAATGCCATCCTTGTAAAGCCCTTGTACTGCAGCAATCGCCTTGGCGAACTCACGGTCGGCAGCTTTAATGACATTATCCGAGGCAACGAAGTGCTCTTGGACAAAGCCTTTGCTGTGACACTCGTTACAGGTCTGCTTCATTTTGGTACGTAGTGCATTGAACTCCTCGGGTCCACGTGCGGCACGCCCTTGAACCACAATCTCAACAAAACGCTGAGTGGGTTGCAGATTGGCATCGAGTACACCAGCCGCCTGCAGAATCAAGGCACGATCCAGTACCCACTGTGGGTCATCATCGACATCGATGTAGTTCCCGGTCGGTAGCAGTGCCGCAAGGCTGCGTAGCTGCTTCTCCAGTGATGGAGCCGCATCAATCAGTGCCAGTACGTTCTCCTGGGTAGGAATACGCAGACCCAGGAACCCCCAAGAGGTAGTGACCTCATGGTCGCCCTCATTCATGTGGCACTTCTGGCAGGTGGGTGCGCGACCATTCACGTCACTTCCCTGATTCTCAATGTCCCAGATGATGCCGTGCTTGGAGGACATGAACATCTCCCACTGTGGATGGTCAAAGCCCATGTGGCAGTTGGAGCAGGCGCGTGGATCACCGGCCTCAGTTTGTTTGAAGCTGTGACGGGTGTGACAGGCGTCACACTGGCCATTGCCATAGCGATACTTTGCCGCCTCTTCTCCGTTATCACGTTTCAGTTCACCGGCGTTGCCATCTGCAATACCGACTAGCCCCTTCTCTCCCAACTTGTGGCAGCCAGAACAGCCCTTGTAGCCCTTGTCGACGATGGCGCCAGGTTGGCCGTGCCAGGCAATCTGTGACTTCATTCCGAACCAGGCGAGGTTGTGCTTACCTCGTTTGAACTGCTTCACCTGCTTCTTGTGGCATTCGTTACAGGTATTCATTGTGGGCATCTCGGCCTTGGCATGGTCCTCACTGGTAGTGTGACTCTCGCCATGACAATCGATACACTTGACCGAGTCCTCATGCTTCGAGGCATTGGCCATCGGGCTATCAAGATGCTGTTTAACAATCCCCGGTGTGGCATTGATGTGGCAACCGACACAGTCGGCATTGAGTTGATGATCCTCGTCGGACATATCTTTACTTGCTGCCTGTACAGAGACAAAGGCGCAGGTAAAAAGAAGCCCGGTGATGAGCTGTAGTGCTTTTGTTGTCATGTAATGACCTCCTCGTGTTTACATGAAATAAACAGAGAATCCCGGGCTGCCCTGCGTGCCTGTGGTCCATGTGGCCTGTTACGACTCCTGTCGTACGCTGAGAGCTGCGATCGGGCCGCTCTGCAGGGGGTTCCCATCATCAATAGTCAGAGAAAGAGGGAACTTTTCGGATCAAATCACGGGTTTGAGGGTGGTTTGATTGATCAAGATCAATTATGGGAAAAATAGCCTGATTGGGGGTGTGAGCTGAAGCGTAGCGGAAGTGCGGCAGCCCCATAGGCGGCCTCGGTGATCTCGGCGATCAATACCGGTTTTCCTAGCTGTCTCTTTCTCAATTCGGTCCAGGCGTGATTCTGTGCGCCGCCACCGGTAGAAAAGATTCGTGTAGGTGTCGGGGCGCCCGCCTGCTCCATTGCCAGATATCCAGCCTGCTCAATGCGACTGAGCCCCTCCAGAATCCCCTGCAGGAACAGCTGTGGCTGTTTCGGTCTGGGGGTGAGGCGGGGAGGGTGAGTGGGGTCGGCGGTGGGAAAGCGCTCGCCGGGGGCAGAGAGTGGATAGTAGTCAAGCCCGGTGGGTGTGGCGGGATCAATCTGTGTGCTGAGTTGAGTGATCTCTTCTGAGGTGAAGTGGTCAAGCAGTACGCCAGCCCCAGCATTGGAGGCCCCGCTGACCAACCACAGCCCGCCCAGGCGATGGCTGTAGATCCCCTGTTTGGGGGCAAAAATCGGGGTGTCGGAGAGGATCTTGAGCACCAGAGTTGTTCCCAGAGAGGTGACTGCATCTCCCGGCTTCTCAATGCCGCAGGCGATGGCTGCTGCAGTGCTGTCGGTGGTTCCGGCGCAGACTTGCACCGGGTCATGTTGATCGATATTCCAGCGTTTCAGCAGATCATCACGCAGTGGTGCATACGGTGTTCCGGGCGGATTGATCTGTGGAAGCTGGATTGAGGGCAGAGTGAGAGGGGCAACCCATGTCGGCCAGCGATGCAGAGTCGGGTCGTAGCCCATCTTCAGCGCATTGTTCTCATCGCTCCAGCCGAACCGGTTGCAGAGCCGGTTGCTGATCCAGTCTGCCTGATGGAGCGCAAATGAAGCGCGACCTGCCGGGGGGTGGTGGCGCTGCAGCCAGAGCAGCTTGGCGAGTGAGGAGGAGGGTCCCTGGGCGCCGCTGTCGGCAGGTGCAATGGCAGCGATCTCTCTGGCCTCGCCGACTGCACGGCGGTCGTTATACATCAGTCCCGGCGTCAGCGGTCTGCCTCGTTCATCAGTCAGTAGCAGTGTGGCGGAGGTGGCATCGATCGTCAGATGTTCGATAGGCTCCTTGGGGAGTTGTGGAATCAGTCGGTCCAGTACCGCTACAGTTGTTGACCACCACACCTCGGGATCCTGTTCGTGGTGGCCAGGCTTGGGCTGTTGTGTAGGAGGGAGCGGGAGACGTGCCTCCCCCGCAACCTCTCCGTTGCTGTGAATGGCAATGGTCCGGCACCCGGAGGTGCCGAGATCAATGCCAATGTGAAGGGGCATGAGCTGGGGGTTAGCGAGGTGCCGGGGTGGTGCCGGGCAGTTCTACCACAGGTTTCGGGGTCCAGTTGTCGGCGTGATGCTCGGCGACAACCGTGGTGTAGACGCCGCCACGCACATTGAATACGGCGGTCAGGCGCATGAATCGGGGGGCAGTTGCAGTCACCAGATCGTTCAGAATCTGGTTGGTAACATCCTCATGGAAGGCCCCTTTATTGCGATAGGACCAGATGTAGAGTTTAAAGGATTTCAGCTCAACGCACTGCTGATCCGGGACATACTCCAGATCCAGTGTCGCAAAGTCGGGCTGCCCGGTTTTTGGGCAGTTGCAGGTGAACTCCGGGGTGTGGATTCGGATGGTGTAGTCACGCTCTGGATGGGGGTTATCAAAGGTTTCAAGTTGCTGGCTGGGTTGGGTTGACATTTTGTCTATTCTCAAACAGTTTATAATTTATAAAACAGATATATATTCGTATATTTTAAGGTGATATATATCCGTGGTTGGAAGTGCGATTGAGTGCTATTATACGCCACATTCAGGCGCGGTTCTGTCCCCTTGGAAAAGGGCGAGTAGAGTTTCTATCGTGCCATCCACTGCTGCAGAAGAGATGCGACTAAAAACCCTCAAGCTTGCCGGCTTTAAATCGTTTGTAGACCCTACTTCGGTGCTCTTTCCCAGTAATCTGGTTGGGGTGATCGGCCCTAATGGCTGTGGCAAATCCAATATCATTGATGCCGTGCGCTGGGTGATGGGCGAGATCTCCGCCAAACAGCTGCGTGGTGACTCGATGGCAGATATCATCTTTAACGGCTCCAGTGCCCGTAAACCGGTGGGTAACGCCTCGGTGGAATTGGTGTTTGATAATTCGGCCGGAAAGCTGCAGGGGCAGTACGCCAGCTTCAGTGAGATTTCGGTCAAGCGCAAGGCCTCCCGTGATGGGCAGTCGACCTACTATCTCAATGGCACCAAGTGCCGTCGTCGCGACATTATGGATCTCTTTCTTGGGACCGGATTGGGGCCGCGGAGCTATGCCATTATCGAGCAGGGGATGATTTCGCGCTTTGTTGAGGCGAAGCCGGATGACCTGCGGGTGCTGATCGAGGAGGCCGCAGGGATCTCCAAATACAAGGAGCGTCGCCGAGAGACTGAGAATCGGATGCGTCACACCCGTGAAAATCTCGACCGCATCAACGATCTACGCGAGGAGTTGGCGAAACAGCTTCGACGCCTGGAACGCCAGTCGCGCATTGCCAAGCGCTATCGTATGTTGAAGGAGGAGGAGCGGTTGATGCAGGCGCAGCTATTGGCGCTTCGCTGGCAGGAGTTTGATCAGAAAGCGACACAGCAAGAACAGCAGATTCGTGAGGCAGAGCTGGCGGTACAGCAGCGCCTTGCTGAGCAACGTTCCCTGGAGGCAGAGATTGAGAAGGGGCGGCAGAAACATACCGAATCCAATGAGGCCTTCAATGAGGTGCAGGGTCGCTACTATGCGATTGGTGCGGAGATTGCCCGTGCCGAGCAAAATCTGAAAGGGGTGCGAGAGCGTCGTGATCAGTTGGCCCAGGATCTGAAAAAGGCCGAGAGCGCCTGGTATGAGACGCACGCACTGATGAAAGCGGATCAGCAGAATATCGTTGAGCTGGAAGAGGCGCTGAAGCGCGATGAGCCAGCGTTGATCCAACTGCAGCAAGAGGATGAGGCGCTCTCTTCAGTTTGGGAAGAGGCGGAGCAGGCATGGCATCAGTGGCAGTCTGAGCTGGAGCAATTCAACCGCTCTGCGAATGATCCGAAACGGGATGCTGAGATTGCCCGCTCCCGCATTGGTCAGTTGGAACGCCAGAAATCGAATGGGGAGCGCCAACAACAGCGGCTACAGGACGAGCATCAGCGATTGCCTGTGATCGATGCTGCGGCACTTGCCGAGCAGCAACATACGGTGGAGCAGCGCGAGCAGCAGCTACTTCAGGCTCGCCAACAGAGTCAGCTGTTGCGTGACTCGGTGACCGCGCAGCGCGATGAGAATCGGACGGTTGCCGATCAGCTCAATCAGCAGCGTGGAGATCTGCAGCGGATGCGGGGCCGGCTCACCTCTCTGGAGGCTCTACAGCAAGATGCACTGGGTCGAGAAAAGCAGGGATTGCAGCAGTGGTTACAGCGACAAGGGGTTGCAGAGGCCAGTCGACTGGCCGAGCAGCTCGTGGTTGAACCAGGATGGGAGCGCGCGGTAGAGGCGGTGCTTGGGCAGGATCTGGAGGCGCTCTGTCTACAGTCGGATCAGTCCCTGTTGGAGCAGGCCAGCGGCCTGAAGAAGGGAGAGGTTCGAGTTGTTCAGCAGGGTTCATCAGCGGCGGAAGGTTTGGCTGTCTTGGCTGGGGCGACCGCGTTGGACGCATTGGTGCAGTCTCAGGCCTCGATTGCCCCACTGCTGCATGGCGTCTACGCTGTTGAGAATCTGCAGCAGGCATTGCAGCTGCGCAGCCAGCTGAAGCCGGGCATGTCGCTGGTCACTCGGGATGGACTCCGCATTGGGCCAACCTGGTCTCGGATTATTCGAGAGGATGATCAGAAAGAGGGCGTGCTGCAGCGTGAGCAGACCATCCGCACCCTGAAGTCAGAGCTGCAGCAGCTGGAGCAGAAGATCGAAGGGTTGGAGCAGCAGCAAGAGCAGGGGCGCCAGCAGCAGAAGTTGCTGGAGCAGCAGCAAGAGCAGCAACAGCGTGAGATCGATCGGCAGAGCGCGGAGATCAGCTCGATGAAGGCGGATCTCAGTGGTAAGCAGGCGCGCCAAGAGCAGGGGCAGCAGCGGCGTGAACGCATTGAGGAAGAGCTGCAGCAGGCCGCTGAAGAGATTGCGCTGGCCCTTCAGGGGATCGAGTCGGCGAATCTTGAGCTGAAGCAGGCTGAGGTTGCGATGACGGAGAGCGACTCGCAGCGTGAGCAGATGGAGTCCCGGCGGACGCTGTTACGCCAACAGATGGAGGCCTCTCGGGATCGTGCGCGAGAGAAGCGCGATCAGCTTCACCGTTTGACGGTGCAGGTCGAATCCTCCAGAACCCGACTGGAATCCACTCGCAGTGGATTGGTGCGCATGGAGGAGCAGCTGGCCTCCGGGGTTGAGCGCAAGCAGGAGCTGGAGCAGGCGATTGATGAGAGCCTGGCACCGATTGAGCAGCTCAAGGTCGAGTTGGAAGAACACCTTGCCAGGCAGTTGGTGGTAGAGAATGAGCTGACAGAGGCGCGCCGCCTGCTGGAAGAGATCGAGCATCAGTTGCGCCATCTTGATGGCGAGCGCATGGAGGCCGAGAAACAGGTACAGGAGCTGCGATCCGTTCATGAGAAGCATCTGCTGGAAGGACAGGAGATTCGGGTGCGCCGCCAGACGCTTGAGGAGCAGTTGCAGGAGAGTGGGCACCAGCGCGATACGCTGCTACGAGAAATGCCGGAAGGGGCCACGGCAGCGCAGTGGCAGCAGAATGTAGACGAGATGGCGCGAACTATCCAGAAGCTGGGGCCGATCAATCTGGCGGCGATCGAGGAGTATCAGACGGAGCTGGAGCGTAAAGAGTACCTCGATCAGCAGAATGATGATCTGGTCGATGCACTGACAATCCTGGAGAATGCCATTGCCAAGATTGATCGTGAGACCCGTAGCCGTTTCAAAGAGACCTTTGAGCAGATCAATGAGGGGTTGAAGAAGAACTTCCCGCAGCTATTTGGTGGTGGTCGAGCTCATCTGGAAATGACGGGCGAGGATCTGTTGGATACCGGGGTTACCGTCATGGCGCAGCCGCCGGGCAAACGGAATAGCACCATCCATCTACTGTCAGGCGGAGAGAAGGCGCTGACAGCAGTTGCTCTGGTCTTCTCCATTTTTGAGTTGAATCCTGCTCCATTCTGTATGCTGGATGAGGTCGATGCGCCGCTGGATGAGGCCAATGTTGGCCGCTTCTGCAATATGGTGAAGAAGATGTCGGAGCGGGTACAGTTCATTTTCATCACCCATAACAAGGCGACGATGGAGATTTCTGACCAGCTCTCTGGAGTGACCATGCACGAACCTGGGGTGTCACGGATGGTCGCGGTTGATATTGAGGAGGCGCAGGCGCTGGCGGCAAGCTAGCCTGCTCGTGAGGAGGCATAGAAAATGGTAGTTTGGCTGGATCGAGTCAAGGCAATGTTGAAAGGCGCTGGAGGGGGCTCATCGAAGCCTGATGTCCCTGTGCAGCGAGTGCAGCACGAGTCGATTGACTTGGGCGAGTGGGCATTCGAGGAGGAGGGTGAGCAGCTGCTGGACCTGGATCTGGATCTTGATCGGATGGAAGAGACGGGAGTACAGTCTCATGACGCTTTCTCTTTAGAGGTTGAAGGGGCACCCTCTCCATCGGCCCCTGTTGAGCAGTCAGTCGCAGCGGTTGAGAAGAGAGAGGCGGTGCCTGCAGAAGCGCCTCCTGTAGAGGCTGCTCAGGAAGTGTTACAAGAAGTACCAACACCAACACCAACACCAACACCAACACCAACACCAACACCA
>CAZKCT010000027.1:0-23774 GCA_964551545.1 uncultured Piscirickettsiaceae bacterium
ACACCATTGATCGCCGTAATTGTTTGATGTTCTGCCATGACCAGACCCGTTTCACTCTTTTCGTTGCCGGGTTGAAGAAGGATGATTTTGCTAATCTCGATTTCTGGTTTCAGGATCTCTTTGCCAATACGATGTTGAAGCTGGGGTATGACCCCCGGCTGCTGGAGCTGGTGCTTCCGCTGCTTGATCCCTTACAGTTTGATACCCACTGTAGCCGTTCGGTACAGGGAACATTGAATATAGTGCGCATGATGGATCTGGAAGGGATGTTGCGCCGTGTGGAAAATGTGATGGGTCTGCCGCTCTATAGTACCTCTGCCCATCTCTGTGATCGTCCGGTCACGGTGAAGGGGATGAGCAAGAGAGAATGTTTGTGGCCTGTGCAGGCGATGGAGGAGTTTCTGAAAGGTATTGTGAGTGATGTTTGATTGTTATGATGTGTTTGAACAGTGGAAATGAAGCATAAGGTGAAGAGATGAACCGGGAAAAAGCACTACAGGTATTGAAGACAGAAAAGCCATTGTTGATGGATCAGTTTGGTGTGACCCGTCTCGCACTGTTTGGCTCAACTGTGCGTGGTGAAGCGCGAGTGGATAGTGATGTTGATTTGCTGGTTTCGTTTGAGGGGCCTGCAACCTCCAGACAGTACTTTGGTGTGCAGTTTCATCTTGAGGATGAGTTGGGGTGTCCGGTTGACCTGGTGACAGAGAAGGCGTTGCGAGCAGAATTGAGACCCTATGTTGAGCAGGAGGCGGTTTATGTCTAAACGGGAATGGCGTTTCTATCTGCAGGATATGGTTGATTTTTCAGGGCCTTAGCAAAAAAGAGTTTATCGAAAGTCGCCTCAACTATGATGCAACGATTCGCAATATTGAGTTGATTGGTGAAGCCGCAACGCATGTGCCGGATGATGTTCGCAAGCGTTACGCCCAGATACCATGGCGGCAGGTTGTGGCGGCCCGTAACCAAATGATTCATGGTTATCTTGGAGTCGATAACGATATGTTGTGGAGCATTATTCAAGAGGATGTTCCTGAATTGTTGCAGCAGTTGAAAGATGTTTTGCAGCAAATGGAATAATGCAATACAGCGAAGACACACTGGTTGAACAACCCACCATTCAGCTCTTTGCCGAGCTGGGAGGCGATCACCTGCTGGGATGAGCTGTTTGGCCCGGAAAGCTCTTTTGGTCGCACCAGCCGTGGTGGTGTGGTGTTGCCGAATCGTTTGCGTCCCGCACTTGAGAACCTGAATCCCGATGCACCCAGATTGGCGATTGATGAGGTGGTAGAGGCGCTCTGCCGTGACCGCTCGGCGATGAGTTCGATTGCGGCCAATGAGGAGATCTATCTGCTTCTGCGTGAAGGGTACAAGTACAGCGCCAGCGATGAGGAAGAGGAGGATGTGACCATTCGCATCATCGACTGGCAGAACTCGGAGCGTAATGATTTCCTGCTCTGTTCGCAGATGACCATTACCGGGGAGATCGAGACCCGCCGCCCCGATCTGATCGGTTTTGTAAATGGTCTGCCGCTGCTGTTTGTGGAGCTGAAGGCGAGCCACCGGCAGCTGATCCACGCCTATAAGGATAATCTGAGCGATTACCGTAGTACCGTCCCGCACCTCTTCTGCTACAACCAGATGATTCTGCTTTCCAATGGAGTGCAGTCCAAACTGGGGACCATCTCCAGCAGTTGGGAGCATTTTGCCGAGTGGAAGAAGATCGAGAGTGAGCAGGAACCACGCAAGGTCAGTCTGGAGGTGGCGCTGCGGGGTACCTGTCAGAAGCAGCGCTTTCTTGATCTGATTGAGAACTACACCCTGTTTGTGCGTGAGAAGGAGACGATCAGGATTCTAGCCAAGTATCACCAGTATCTCGGTGTGAATGAGGCGCTGAGTGGTCTGGAGGCAGTGAAGGAGCGCGACGGGCAGTTGGGTGTTTTCTGGCATACGCAGGGGAGCGGCAAGAGTTTTTCGATGACCTTCTTCACCCAGAAGGCGTTCCGCAAGCTGCCGGGGAATTGGACCTTTGTGGTGGTGACCGATCGAACCGATCTTGATGATCAGATCTACAAGACCTTCAACAAGGCGGGGATGTTGCTGGAGGAGAGTCAGGCGGGGTCGGGGGCTGATCTGAAGCGGATGCTCTCGGAAGACCGCCGTTTTGTCTTTACCCTGATTCAGAAGTTCCGGGCCGAGCCGGGGGAGAGCTATCCGCTGCTCTCCGAGCGCGATGATGTGATTGTGATTACCGATGAGGCACACCGTAGCCAGTACGATACGCTGGCGATGAATATGCGCCGTGCATTGCCGAATGCCGCCTTTATCGCCTTTACCGGCACGCCACTACTGGCCGGGGAGGAGAGAACCGGTGAGGTGTTCGGTGACTATGTGAGCATCTACAACTTTGCCGATGCGGTCGATGATGGGGCGACGCTGCCACTCTATTACGAGAACCGGGTGCCGGAGGTGAATCTGGCGCATGATGATCTGGGGGATGAGATTGTTGAGATTCTGGATGAGGCGGATCTCAGCGATGAGCAGGAGGCGCGGCTGGAGAAGGAGTTCTCTCGCGCCTATCACATCATCACCCGTGAGGAGCGGCTGGAGACCATCGCCGATGATCTGGTAGCGCATTATATGGGGCGGGAGCCCTTCTCGGATGGGCGCTGGGGCAAGGCGATGGTGGTCTCTATCGACAAGGCCACGGCCATCCGCATGTATGACAAAGTGCAGGTGGCATGGAAGCGGAAACTGGATGATTTAAAGGGGCAGCTGACAGGGGCAACAGGCAGCCACCGGAATCGCATTCAACGTCTGGTTGACCATATGGAAGAGACCGATATGGCGGTAGTGGTCTCGGGTGGACAGAATGATTATGAACGGTTGTCCAAATTGGGGCTGGACTATCGCCCGCATCGTGAGCGCATGGTGAAGGAGAAGCTGGATGAGCAGTTCAAGGATGCCGATGACCCACTGCGGATCGTCTTTGTCTGTGCTATGTGGCTGACTGGATTTGATGCCCCCTCGGTCTCTACCCTCTATCTCGACAAGCCGCTGAAGAATCACACACTGATGCAGACCATCGCCCGTGCCAACCGGGTTTTCCCCGGTAAACCGGCGGGACAGGTGGTCGATTACATCAATATCTTTGGGGCGCTGCAGAGTGCGTTGGGGATGTATGGTGGTGGGGTGGCAGAGGAGGGCGCACAGTATGAGATCGATACCCCGGCCAATGACAAGCAGGTGCTGCTGGATGAGTTGGAACGGGCGGTCGAGGCGTTAAGCACTTTTCTGGTGGAGCGCCAGATTGGGCTGCAGGCGATTATCGAGGCGAAGGATGATCTGCAGCGTTTGACCCTGCTGGATGAGGCGAGCGAGATCTTGCTGAACCCGAAACACCATGACGAGTTTGTCAGTTACATTCGTCAGATCAACCGTATCTTCAAGGCGGTGCTGCCGGATGTGCGGGCTGACCGCTTTGTGAAGGAGAGGGTGGCGATCAACATCATCTATCGTCAGATGCGGGTGAAGTCCGGTCTGGAGGTAGATGACAGCGATGTGCTGGATGTGGTGCGCAATCAGGTGAGTGAGCTGCTGGATGAGGCGATTGAGATGATCGATATCGGTAGCAATCTGCCCGATCCGGTCGATATCTCTGGGATCGATTTTGAGGCGCTGGCGGAGATGGTCAACCGCCAGAAGAGACCAACCCGCTCCGATGTGGAGCGTCTCAAGGCGATCATCGCTCGCAAGCTAACGCCGATGGTAGAGCGCAATAGCAGTCGTCAGGACTTGCAGGAGCAGTTCCAGCAGTTGATTGAGGCGTATAACCTCGGTGCGCATACCGCTGAACAGTTCTTTGAAACGCTGAAGCAGTTTATCAATGAGCTGGAAGAGGAGGAGCAGCGAACGGTGCGCGAAGGGTTAACCGAGGAGGAGCTGGCGATCTTCGATCTGCTCTGCAAGGAGGTTGCACTGAGCGAGAAAGAGCGGGGTGCGGCAAATAGACGCGTTATTGCTGCGTCGTTAACAGCGTAAACTGGCTGTGCAGGTGTTGGGCGCTTAATACGGACAAAAATACACAAAAATGTCCTTAATATTGTTACAATGCCCATATGGCAAATCGGGCGGCACAACAGATCATTCGCTCAACGCTACAGCGTAGTGATGAGTTATTTTCATCGAACGAGCTGCTGGAGGTGATTGAGGGGGAGGTGACCTCAAGAACTTTAAGGCGTTGGCTTACGGTGTGGGAAGAGGAGGGGGTGGTTGAAAAGATTGGTAAGAAGAAGGCGGCACGCTACCGTTGGATCTCTGCTGCCTCAGTTAGTCACCACTTCACTTTCCTTGATCCGGTTCCTGAGCATCGACGACAGCCACTGTTACACCAGATAAGGGATCTCTGGACGCATACCTCTACCGCGATAGAGGGAAACACACTTACGCTTGGGGATACCTTCAATATCCTTGAATATGGTCTGACGATCTCTGGTAAGCCACTCCGGGAGCATCAGGAGATTATCGGCCACGCTCGTGCAATTGATCTGCTCTATTCATGGCTCGGTGATGAGCGGGACATTGCCAAAGAGGATCTGTTTGAGTTGCACCGGGCTGTGCAGACAGAACGAGTGAGAGATATTAATAAGCCATACGGTGGATGGAAGATCGAGCCTAATGGCTGTAATGCAGTCAATGATGAAGATCAGCCAGTCTATATCGAATACGCTCAACCGATTCATGTCGATGCGCTGATGGAGCAGTTTGTTGATGTGTTGAATGGTCTGCTCACAGAGTCGCTCAGTCGTGATCAGGCTGTGGTGGCATACGCCAAATTACATATCGGTTTTGTCCATGTTCACCCATTCTGGGATGGCAATGGTCGAATGGCTCGTCTGATCTCGAATCTGCCGCTACTGCGAGCAGGTTACCCACCGTTGGTGATTGATGAACATCAACGTGGGGCTTATATTCGTTCCCTCTCCCAGTATCAAATCGGGACCGGGGTGATCAACAAAGAGACTGGAGTATGGCCCGGTACGGTGGAGTATGATGATTTTCTGGCTCTGTGCGGTGAGAGCTACCGAGCAACAGAGGATTTGATTGATCAGGCAATCAAATCATGATCATTGAGTAACATAACCAATCCTTGCTAACTGTAGTGGTGTATCTAGGTGGAAGACAACACGATTGATGAGTTGCCGGTTGAGGTGCTGAATAAGCTACCGGAGCTGCTGAAGATGGGGCTGGATAAGCATCTCTGTACCTGTAACGAGGTGGTCAAGGCGGATGTGATTCACGCCATCGCCAATGGGGCGGATACGCTGGAGGCGGTGAAGAAGCAGACGTTTGCTGCTGATGGTAATGGCTGCTGTACCCGTCAGGTCGAGCGCTTGATTGAGTGTATTCGTCAGGGGTGTGAATAGCAGTCACGCCGTTTTTTTGGATGTGGGGTTTGCTATGCCTTCCAGCGCTGCAGGGTAATCGAGAGGCTCTGATCGTTCTGGGATAGCCAGATCTCGCCATCCTGAATGGTGCTCTGGAGGGTCATGCTTCTGTTGGCAAACTGTGAGAGTGCATCGCGCAGCTCGGGTGGCAGGTGGTATACGTGCAGGTTTTCAATGCCGGAGACCTTGCTCTCTATCTGTGACCACCAGATCTCTGCGCTGTGTCCGCTGTAGGGGTAGAGGTAGACCTCGCGTGCTCTGCCACAGGCACGGCGGATGCGCTTCTCGTCGGGCTGCCCCAGCTCAATCCAGAGATCGATTTCGCCACTCAGTGAGTGCTGCCACAGGTCGGGTTCATCATCGGTGCTGATCCCCTTGGTGAGGGTCAGTTGCTCATCGGCATGGCGGATGAAGGCGAGCAGGCGCACCATCATCCGTGCCTCATTCTCGGAAGGGTGGCGGGCAATGGTCAGCGGGTGGTTGTTGTAGTAGTTGCGATCCAGATCAGAGATCTGCAGATCGGCCTTGTAGATGGATGCTTTCAGTGCCATGTTCTGTCGCGCCCGTTACCACATGAGGTCATCGGGGATGGTGTAGTCCGCATAGGGGTCTTCCTCAGCGGGTTGGGTGTCATTGGGTGTATCAACCCAGATGATATGGTCGGCACTCCGTTGTTCAATCTTCTCGGCAATGGGGCGGGGTACGATGGTATACCGGTTGTTGACCGTGGCAATGGCCAGGTGGCCCGCGCTGAGCTGTTGCTGGATCTGTTCGCTGACGTAGAGGTGTTTGATTTTGTTGTTGTGGGTAAAATTGAAGGTAATCTCTCCATCCTCCAACGGGAGTTGATGGCTCTCGATTAATTGGCTGATCTGGGCAAGTATGGCGTTGTGCCTGGCCTTCTCGTCTCTCTCCCTGTTTAGCGCACGATCCCGCTCCTTTTTCTGCTGTTCAATATCTTGCGCAGTGGTGGTCTGTGCTTCGCCGGAGGGGGGCTGCTTCCCCTGTTTGCGGCGTGCCTTGTGCTTCTCTTTCTTGAGCTGTTGCTGCTTTTTCTTGTCGACCAGCCCCGCTTTTTTGAGCTGATCCATCATTGAGTTTGCCATGCTGATTCCGGTGGTGGAGTGACGGGTGTAAGATGAATGTGATGGGTGGCTATTCTATCAATTCAATCTGTCAGGGGGAGGCGATCACTTTTTGATCAGCATCCACGATTCAAGTTGCCCCTGCCGCTCCGTCCAGTGGTATTTGTACTCCATCTTCTCCCCTGAAACCGGCCCCATATCGTAGCGCTTGCAGCGCTCCTCACTCAGCCACTTGATCTTCTCCAGCTGTAGCAGGTTGCCAATCGATGTATCTCTCCGCGCCTCCGAGTAGCTGAACTGCTGGCCCCGATAGATGTTTCCGGCAAGGCCGCCAAAGATGTAGCCAATGTCGTTCTCCTCATGTCGGGCAAAAATGGTGCGGGCACGTTTGGAGGATGCGAGGCGCGCGATCATGGCCCGGTAAAAGGAGGTGGCGGGCTCCTGATCCATGCCGCACTGCTGCAACCCTTTCCAGCTGCTCTGTTCAACGGCGAGCATGCGGGCAAAGGTCTGCTCGGATGTTTCTTGGGTGGTTGGGGCAGATCGTTCGAACCAGATCCCTTTGTCATCTGCCTCCCGCTGCAGCCGTTTCAGCTTGCGCCGTTGACGGCTGGATCGTCTGCCGAGGTAGCCATCCACTCCACCCGCCAGTGAGGCGCTGCCCTGGGTGCTGGCGGATTCCAGTAGCAGAAAGAGGTGAAAGTCGCGGCTGAAGGTGTTGATCAGCCGTTGGCTCAACACCCCTCCGGGGCGGATGCCGCTGATCACAATGCGTGGGAAGGTGGGGTAATGGCGGCTGATCTCACTGAGGCTGTCCGCGAGTAGCTCGACTGCCTGTTTCCCCAGCAGTGGGCAGCCGAACAGCCAGTTCTGGTCGATGGGTGTCAGGATTGTATCTTCCGGGGCGACCCTGTTCTCGGCAAAGAGGAGCAGGTTGCCGGAGGACTCCCGGATCAGCAGACGGCGATCTGGCCCGAAGGCGTCATGAAACGGGAGCTGCCAGAAGGGGGTGCAGCAGTATGGGTCGACCTGACTGGTGCTGAGTGCCGTGCGTGTCCATGACTGTAACAGCGCGGGGGAGAGGCCAGGGTCGCCACTCATACCGGAGAGCAGATTGTTCACTTCATCGTGATCCACAGTTTCATCATTGCACGGTATAGTATCGAAAAATTGGGCTTGCCAGAGAAGTGGGTGATGCAGTCAATAGAAAATAGCAGGCAGAGGAAGATCAATGGGAGCATTGAGTTATATCGAACCGGTCTACCGGCCGCCGAGTGAGGCAAATTCGCTGATTCTTCAGGTCACCAATGGCTGCTCCTGGAACCGTTGCACCTTCTGTGAGATGTATACCGGGGAGCAGAAGCAGTTTCATCCCAAGCGCCAGCATGACATCGAGACGGAGCTGAAGGCGGTGGCCGCAGCGGGCGATATGCCGCGTCGCCTGTTTCTGGCCGATGGGGATGCGATGACCCTGTCGTTTCGTCGTCTGCACGCCATTATGACGGCGATCCGCCATTATCTGCCGAAGGTGCAGCGTGTCTCTGCCTACTGTCTGCCGCGTAACCTGAAGAACAAAACGGTCGATGAGCTGACCACGCTGCGTGAACTGGGACTCTCGTTGATGTATGTCGGCTGTGAAAGCGGAGACGATGAGGTGTTGGCTGCGATCAACAAGGGGGAGAGCTACCGGAGTTCACTGGATGCGCTGCAGAAGATCCATGCCAGTGGGATGAAGAGTTCGGTGATGATTCTGAACGGGATGGGTGGGGTGCATTACTCCGAACAGCATGCGCGTAATTCAGCGCGGTTGATGAGTGCAGCCCAGCCCAACTATCTGGCGACGCTGGTGGTCTCATTCCCCTATGGCATGGAGCGTATACAGACCGGCTTTGAGGGGCGCTATCAACCGCTGCAACAGCAGGATCTGTTTCGGGAGATGGAGATCCTGCTGCAGGAACTGGCGCTGGAGAAGACCATCTTCCGCAGTGATCACGCCTCCAACTATCTGGTGCTGAAAGGGGTGTTGGGCAGAGACAAGGCCAAACTGCTGGAAACCGTACGCGCAGCAATTCGGGCGCCGGACAGTGCCAACCTCAGGGCGGAGTGGCAGCGGGGGTTTTGAGTGGTAAACCGATAACCGCTGCTCAAGGTGTGATCAGATCAAAGCTGAGCAGGCACGCGATGGTGCATCATTGAAATTCAGGCATGGATGGGGCTGCAGGTGCGGCAAGGGTCGCAGCAAGCCGGAAATATGTCTGATCAGTGGTGTTTATTGTTATCTGTGTTAACAACAGAAAGGATCAAACGGTAGGAACAGAGTTATGCGTTTATTGTTAGCTATATCCCTCATGTTATTTTTATCGCCATCTTATTCGTCTGCTGCCATTGATTGTGAAAATGCAAAATCAGCAGTTGATCTGAATGATTGTGCTGCAGCGGAGAGAGATCAGGCGCACCAAAAGATGGTTCGCTATTTTGCAGCCAGTTTGGAGCAGTTTACGGGCAAGCAGGATCTGCTTAGAGAGATGAAGATGGCGCAGAGGCAGTGGGATAGTTATATGAACACCCACTGTAACTCCCTCTATACGCTGCGGAGCGGTCAATCAGGCAGGGAACAGATGGCACTGGCTTGTGAAACCAAGCTGATCGAAGCCAGAACGCATCAACTGTGGTCTGGTTTCCTGACCTATGCGGATAGTGCCAATCCGGTGCTGCCAGATCCAACGGTTGAGTGAGTGACCTAAGGCAAAGCATCGTAGTGCGGGGCGGAGTAGAGTGACCGCCCATATCGGACAGGGTTACTGAACGGATATTGATGTTATTTTTTCTGCCGTGCACTTGGTGCGGCAGTGGTTCAACGTTTTCAGGAATAGGTTCAAGGAGAGATCTATGGCGACCGTTACGCTTAAAGGAAATGAGTGCAATTTGGCAGGCAACGTAGTCAATGTGGGCGGTGCCGCCCCTCAGGTGACGGTGGTTGCATCGGAAGGGCTGGCCGACAAGGTGGTGGGCGGCCCCTCAGACAAGGTGCAGGTGATTGTGGTGGTTCCCTCGCTGGATACCCCGGTCTGTGCTACCGAGACCCGTAAATTCAATGCAGAAGCGGCCTCGATTGATGATGCCGAGGTGGTGGTTGTTTCGATGGATCTGCCTTTTGCCGCCAGCCGTTTCTGTGCTGCCGAGGGGATCGAGAACCTGACGGTTGCCAGTGATTTTCGTAACAAGGATTTTGCCAACAGTTATGGTGTGCTGATTGCCGATGGGCCGCTGGCCGGTGTGACCTGTCGGGCCATCTTTGTGGTCAACAAGGATGGGCGGGTCACCTACAAGCAGATTGTGCCTGAGATCACCGATGAGCCTGATTATGCTGCGGCGCTCAATGCGGCGAAAGGGGTCGGGGCACTTGGTGTCAGCTGTTGTGGCACTTGCCAGTAGCGGCATTCCGTTCCGGACAGATCAGCTTCAGGGTGTCGTGCTCTGAAGCTGTTTTTGTATGCAGTTCCTGAACAATCTGACGGCCAAACCGCACAAGCTCTTCTTCTTCGGGGGCGCTCTCCATGCGCTGCTCACACTGCTGATGCTGTTACTGCATTATCAGGGGGTGCTCCATAGCCAGATTGCGCTATCCCGTTTTCACAGCTACACGCTGATTTTTGCCCTCTTCAGCCAGTTCTTTTTCGGCTTTCTCTGCACCATGTTCCCCCGTTTTCTGGCTCTGCCGGAGATTCGGCGTGAGCAGTACCTCTCCCCCTTTATACTGCTCAATGGTGGTGCGCTGCTGTTTGTTGTCGCCGCCTATGGGGCTCCCTCGCTGACCGCAGTGGCCTCTGCGGGGATGTGGCTTGCCTACCTGATGATCAGTCGGGTGCTCTGGCGCTGTTATCGGGAGAGCAGTGTGACAGAGCGCTTTGATGTGAGCTGGATGCTGATGGCACTGGGGGCCGGTGCGGTGGTGCATACGCTGTTTCTGCTGAGCTTTATCGATCCGGCGTTGCATGGTGTGTACCGTGTGGCGCTCTATGCTGGCTTCTTTCTCTATCTGTTCATGATGATCCTCACTCTGAGTCAGAAGATGATCCCCTTCTTTACCGAGGGAAAGGTGGTTGGCTATCAGGCCAACAGGAGTCGCTATTTTCTGCATACAGTGGCCGGGCTGTTACTGCTGAAAGTGGTGTTGATAGTCGCTGCGGTGAGCAGCTATGGTCTGGTGGATGGGGTGCTGTTTGCCGTCACCTTGCGAGAGTTGATTCGCTGGAGGCTGCCGCTGCGCAAGGTGGAGCCGATTCTCTGGGTGCTCTATCTGTCGCTGATCTGGATACCGATCGGGTTCCTGCTCTATTTTGTGGAAGGGATCGCGGTGTTAGTTCCGGGAGGAGAGGGGTGGCTGTTTGAGAAGGCACCACTGCATGCGATCGGGATTGGTTACTTCACGACGCTGCTGATCGGCTTCGGTACACGCATCATACTGGGGCATGCGGGTGAGAAACCGGCTGCGGATGGTTACGCCATTATGATCTTCTGGCTGGTGCAGGTGGTGGTGCTGGTGCGAATGGCTGCCGGGATTGTGCTGAATGGTGATGGAGCGCTGCTCTACCAAGAGGTGGTGGTATTTTCCGCGCTGCTCTGGCTGCTGCTGTTTCTGCTCTGGTCGCTGCGCTATATCCGGCTGCTGTTCAGGTAGCCGGGGGGCTGGCGATCGGGTTTACTGACCCTGTGGGTCGACCTTTCGGCGTAACGCCTTGTCGCGCCCCCGTCTGGTTTTGTCATCGGTGCGCTTGCTTCGTGCTGCGCGGGAAGGGCGGGTCGGGACTCTCTTTTTCTGTGACCGGGTGACGCTCTCTATCAGCTCCGTCAACCGTTCCAGTGCCTGAATCCGATTCTGCTCCTGACTGCGCGCCTGCTGGGCCTTGATGATGATCTCTCCGTTGCGGTTGATACGCCGGTCACGCAGTGCCAGCAGTCGCTCCTTGTGCCGGCTTGGCAGAGAGGCGTTGTGAATATTGAAGCGGAGGTGAATCGCGCTGGAGACCTTGTTGACATGTTGGCCGCCGGGGCCGGAGGCGTGAATGGGTGTCAGCTCAATCTCTGTCAGAGGGATGGAGAGTTGCTGAGAGAGAATCAGCCTGTTTCCTGAAAGTTTGATCACGATACCCATAGGGTACCGTAGAAACGGCTGGATTAGTCTTCGGTTTTCTTGCAGCTCTGCTTCTGGGTACCGCTACAGCTGCAGCTTCCCCCCATGCCGGCACAGCCTCCCCCCTCTTCGCGGTGAGGTCCAAGTTCCGGGTGTTTCTTTGAGAACTGGCGTGAGATCTGCTGCACCAGCAGCCACCCGACCAGCAGGGTGAGGATCAGTCCTGCGGTCATCATGAATTTGATCATGCGCCACCGCCTCCCAGTCCGGCGAAGCCCATGAAGCTGAGGGAGAGCAGGCCACCAATCATCAGGCTCAGTGCGGCACCACGACTGATGCTGGGAACGTTGGAGAGGTCAAGGCGCTCACGCAGTCCGGCCATCAGTACGATTGCCAGGGTGAATCCTGCGCCGGCACCGAGGCTGAAGCCGATGGTCTGCGCAAAGGTGTACTCGCGGAAGGTCTGGAACAGGGCCAGTCCGAGGATGGCGCAATTGGTGGTGATCAGCGGCAGGAAAATGCCGAGTGAGCGGAACAGCGAGGGGCTGAACTTTTTCACGAACATCTCCACCAGCTGGACCGCCGAGGCGATCACGGCGATATAGCTGATCAGTCGCAGGAACTCCAGATCCAGTGCAACAAGTGCCTCATTGATCGCAAAGGCGCAGAGGGAGCTGATGATCATCACGAAGGTGGTGGCCAGCCCCATGTTCCAGGCGGTTGAAAGTTTTCCCGAGACCCCGAGGAAGGGACAGAGTCCCAGGAAAGAACTCAGTACAAAGTTGTTAATCAGGAAGGCGTTAAGAAAGATAAAGGCGACGCTGGCATCCATTATGCGTTCTCCTTGACTGTTTCAAGCTTCACCTCTTTACGTTCCTCGTTCCAGGCGAAGAAGAGCAGCCAGAAGGCGAGTACAAAGAAGCCACCCGGTGGCAGGATCATTACCACCCAGGACTGGAACTGGTCACCGAACAGTGGCACACCGAGGAAGGTGCCGCTGCCGAGGACTTCACGAACCACGCCGAGGCAGAGCAGGGCGATGGTGAATCCGACACCCATGCCGAGGGCGTTGACCACCGACTTTCTGACGGTGTTCTTCGAGGCGTGGGCCTCGGCACGGCCAAGGATCATGCAGTTGGCCACGATTAACTGAATAAATGCACCGAGTGCGTTGTAGAGGTCGAGGCTGATCGCCTGAATAGCGTAGTCCACCAGGGTCACGAAGGTGGCGATGATGACGATGTAGGTGGCGATACGCACCTGCTTCTGGATATGGTTACGCAGAAAGGAGACCAGTGCGGTCGACGCCACCAGTACCAATGTTGAAGCGATGCCCATTGCCAGTGCATTGATGGTGGAGTTAGTGACCGCGAGTACCGGACACATCCCCAGTAGCATCACAAACACGGGGTTGTTCTTCCAGATCCCCTCCATGAAGGTATCGGCAGTGATGGTGTCATCCTGCTCCTTCAGCGGCGGGATCACTTCTGTGGCGCTCTGTGCAGATTCGCTCATGGGGTGCGCTCCTTGATGGGTTCAGACAGCGGGTAGAGTGTGGGCAGAATCTTCGCGGTGTGGAGGCGGATCATCTTGCCGATGGCGACCGAGGAGACGGTGGCGCCGGAGATGGAGTCGATCTCCCACGGGTTCTGCTTGGTGCCGTGTTTGACGGCGTTGACTGGATTGGCGATGCCGTCACCGGCCGGATTGAGGCTTACATCCAGCGCATCGAAGTTGGCGAGGAAGGGCGGATCTTTCAGGATCAGGTCACCCAGTCCGGGGGTCTCGGCGTGTTTCAGAACTTTCATACCGGTCACACACTGACAGGCGGGGTTGTAGCCGTAGAGGACCTGAATTACATCCTGATAGCCTTGCCCCTCGGTCGCCAGCGCAATCCCCTTGAGCTGGTTGTTGTCGTCGTAGGCGGCGTAGATGCGTTCTCCTTCGGTGACGTTGCCATCATCGAGGGTGAGGGTGTCGGTCAGCATGTAGGGCTGGTTGGAGGTGGCACCGGGCACCACCTGGAAGATGGCGCGTGCAATCGCCTCTTTACGATTCTGCTCAATGATCGGAGCGGTCCACTCAACCACCAGAACAATCAGCAGGCCGGAAAGAGCAGCAACGCCACCGAGTGTGCGGATCAGTGCAGCATTGGATGGACTACTCATTTCGCTTCTCCATAGCTGCGGGGCTGGGTCACCAGCTCGATCAGGGGCAGGAAGATATTGCCCAGCAGGATGGCGTACATCACACCCTCGGAGAGGCCGCCATAGACACGGATGATCACGGTCAGTGCGCCAATCATGAAGGCGTAGAGCCAGACTCCGGCGGGGGTGACAGGAGAGCCGACCATGTCGGTCGCCATGAAGATGGCCCCCAAGGCCATGCCGCCGCTGAGGATGTGGAACAGAGGCCCTGCGTTGGTAGGATCACTCCACTGGGTGATCAGTGCCACAACACTAGCCGAGACAAAGATGCCGACTGGAATGCGCCAGTCGAGGAAGTTACGTGCGGCGAGGTAGAGGCCACCCAGCAGAATCAGGATGAATGAGGTCTCACCGAGTGAACCGGCGGTGGTGCCACTAAAGAGATCAAATAGCTCGGTGGTGGTGTTCTCGAACTTCTGTAGTCCCAGTGGGGTCGCGCCAGTGAAGCTGTCGACCTCTTTGCTGGCAATCCAATCGGCCACCGACGTGGGGATCAGCATCGGAGTGCTCAGGGTGGAGGGGATGAATTCAAAGAAGCGGCCGGGTAGCAGGTTGGGAGTCCAGGTGGTGATCGCCACCGGGAAGGCGGCCTGTACAAAGGCGCGACCGACCAATGCGGGGTTGAGGATATTGTGACCCAATCCGCCGAAGAAGACCTTGCCGATACCGATACCCGAGAAGGCGGCGACGGCAGCCATCCAGAGCGGGAAGCCGGGTGGGAGGGTCAGCCCCAGTAGCAGGCCGGTGAGCAGGGCGCTGTTGTCGCCCAGCGTGCTCGGTTTTTTGCTTGGTTTGCAGAAGAGCAGTTCGGTCCCCATGGCCGCCAGAATTGAGGTCAGAATCACTGTCGCTGCACTGATACCAAACTGGTAGACCGACCATAGTGCGACGGGGATGAGTGCATAGACTACATGCATCATGATCCGATCGACGGAGAGGCTCTTCTTCAGATGAGGAGAAGTGCGGATCTCCACCGGATTGCGTGTTGCCATTTATGCAGCCTCTTCTGTCGATGGTTTCTGATTCGCAGCCTCTTCAGCAGCGACCAACTCGGCGGCTTCAGCAGCATGGCGTTCACGGTTGATTGCCTTGGCAATGCGAAAATATTGAGTCAGTGGAATGTTGGAAGGGCAGACATAGCTACAAGAGCCACACTCAAAACAGCTGTTGAGATGGAACTCATCCTCCATCGTCTGATACTCACGCTTGGCAGCAAGTTGACCCAGCATGGAAGGGTTGAGGTTGAGCGCGCAAGCGTCGAGGCAGGCGCCACACTTGATGCAGGGCATGACCAGTTTCTGTTTCAGATCCTCACTCTGCTCCTCTAGGACAACAATTCCGGAGACTCCTTTGGTGATGGGTACATCCAGTGAGGCAACGCTCATGCCCATCATCGGACCGCCCAGAATTACTTCGCCTTTTTCTGTGTTGGCATCAACCTGCTCCATCAGGAAGCGGAGTGGGGTGCCGATGGGAACGAGGTAGTTTCCGGGTTTGGAGACACCAGGGCCAGATACTGTAACGACTCGTTCAATCAGGCCGCGATTCTCCGGAACCAGGCTGCCGAGCTGTGCCATGGTTCCTACGTTGTAGACGGCAACGCCAATCTTGGCCGGGATCTGACCTTCAGGGACCTCCATGTCGAGTAGGCTGTCGATCAGCATCTTCTCGGCACCTTGTGGATATTTGGTGACGACCGCCTGCACACTGATCTCCGGGATATCACTCAGGGCTAATTCGAGATGCTGGACCGCGTCCAGTTTGTTGTCCTCGACACCAATGATGGCTCGTTTGGCACCCAGCGCCTTGAACGCCATCTGGATGCCAAGAATCATACTGTCGGTCTGCTCCAACATGACCCGATGGTCACAAGTAAGATAAGGCTCGCACTCACAGCCGTTGATCAGGATGGTTTCAATGACTGCCCCTTCAGGAGGAAGCAGTTTGATATGGCTGGGGAAGGCGGCACCGCCAAGACCCACCATGCCGGTGTTCTGAACCGCCTTGACCAGATCTTCTGGTGAGAGCTGGTCGATATTAACAGCGGCGCTGTAGAGCACCTCCTGGGTTGATCCGGCGTAGGTCTCAATGGCGATGGCAGGGGTTTTGGGGCCCGCTGCCGTGGGAACCAGATAGTCGACCGACTTCACGACCCCTGTAACGGGAGCATGAAGAGGGACTGAAAAGGTTCCCCCCGATTCAGCGACAGGCTCCCCGCGCACCACCTCTTGCCCAGGTTTTACTAGTGGACGGGAGGGACTGCCTATATGCTGATTGAGTGGGAGGTATACTCGTGGGGGGAAAGGGGTACGCCGTATTGCCTTATCCTCTGTTGCCTCTTTGTGGGCAACAGGGTGGATGCCGTGCGCAAAAGTGCGACGGTTACGGATTTTGGCAAACAGTTTTTCGGCATTTAAAATCATTGCAAGCTCCGAGTGAGTCGCAAGCTACCGTTTGGGCAGCTTGCGACTGGCGACTTCTTACTGATACTTCTCAGCACGCTTGGTCAATTTCTCGAGATCTTTCTCGCTCATATTCCAAGGCGTTCCAGGATGGATACACTCGGCGGTACACTTCTCAGCGGCCTTGACGATATCCTTGTAACTGTTTCCTGTTGGGTTGGTGATAAAGGCCATCTTGTCGTCGTTATACTGGAAGGTCTCCGGTGCAAGATCAATACATTCATCACAGGCGGTACACTCAGGTGTTTCAATCCATACAGGATCAAAGTCAGCCGCTGCACCATTACCGGATGTGGCGGCTGCACCGTTACCGCCATTGGCAGGTGCGGCCAGATCGTTGAGTGCAGAGACGTCTCCGCCAGCCAGAGAGAGTAGAGAGGAGGCCACGCTCTGTGCCATTTCCGCCTTGGCCTGGTTGGCAATGGCATCGACATCCACTTTGTCGGCACGATCCTCTCCGGCCAGCGAACGTAGCTGATGCCAGAAGTCGCGGCGCTCTTCACAAGAGAGGACGATCTCCTGGGCGACCAGTACGCGCATCAGGTGGTTCTTGCCATCAACAGCCCAGATGTAGGGGAAGAGACCGTCACGATCCTCTTCATCCATATCCAGGAACTCATGCAGTGGCACCATGTCGTCATTCCAGGCTGCTTGAGGCGCCTTGCTGAACTGCTTGCGGAATCGACCTTCAGTCAGTGCCCAATCGGCAAAGGTGAACGGCAGGGTCATCTTCGCCTCATTGCCGCTCTCATCGGTGTAGGTCAGATCATAGGTGATCCAATCCTTATCGATGGATGGGTTACCATCAATGTCACAGCACTCCTTGAAGGTGGTACCGATATCGGGGTTGTACTTGAATAGAGGATAGGCACGCGAGTCAAGAGCCATCTTGGTCTGCATGTCGGTGGCATCATCTGCAACACCATGCTCAGGCTGGCAGGTGGTGTAGAGGTTGAACATCGCAGGGCGACGGCTGTTGAGACCATCGACAAACCCTTCGATCATATGGGTGACGTTGGCGATGGAGCTTTGCAATATATAGCTGGTGCGGTGCGCCATGCCGATGATGCCCATCTCTTTGCGAATCTCCGTCTTACCCTTCCACTGCTTACCGTAGGGGGCCATGTCTGCCACCTGACCGATAAAGCCGGAGGTACAGGATTGACCGCCGGTGTTGGAGTAGACTTGAGTATCAAGGATCAACACCTTGATCGGCATGCCGGAGGCGAGTGCGCGTGAGAGGTTCTGGAAGCCGATGTCGTACATCGCACCGTCACCACCCACTGCTGTGACGGGTGGGCAGAGATCCCACTCTTCATTACTGAACTGTTTCCAGTTGAAGTAGGTGAAGAAGCTGCCGTGGTCGACCTCGTCATACTTTCCTTCCAGCTCCAGTTTGGCCATACGGATTGCCTTGAATCCTTCGCCCATCTTCGCCATGTGTCCCTCGAAGATGCCCATCGCAACGGAAGGTGCATCCTGGAATAGGTGGCTGGTCCATGGGAATGGGTAAGGGCTGAATGGGAAGGTGGAGCCCCAAACCGAGGTACAACCAGTCGCATTGATGAAGCCCATGTCGGCTCGACCGACGTGATTTTTTCCATCGGTGTACTGCCACTTGAGATGGCGTAGCTTCTCCAGCAATTGAGTGGCCCACTTCAGCCACTTCTGATCAACGGGTTCAGTCACACTCGGATCGCTCAACTGTTCAGAGAGGGTGCCCAGAGTCAGATCCTTATCTTCGTTGGCATCGACCACATCATTAATCGCATCGGCGTTGGAGAGGTCCATGCCGGAAGCGAGCTTCAGACGGATATGGGTCTCCATGCGATTGATCAGGTCATCTAGTTCAGCGATGTGCTTCTTCACGCGTGGCTGCATCAACGCAGTAACGGTACCGGTGAAGAGATGGATAGCCGTCTTCTCACCGCAACCGAGGCAGGCACCATCACCGGAGATGAGGGAGCTGTAGTTCTTCTTGTCTAAGAGTAGGGTTTCCAGTGCGCCGATCTTATCTTCCAGATCGTCGATTCGGATAAATTCCTCTTTGGTGGTGGGCAGGTCGAGCCAGAATGCCCAATCCTGACGCATCTTGTCGATCGCATCCTGCGTCTGTGTCTCGGCGATCAGAGCACCATCATCACAGACTGCAACACACTCCATGCAGCCCTTACAGGTGTAGGGGTTGATGGTGATGGAGAAGAGGCCACCAGAGTTCTTCTGTTTCTTCTCCTTATTCATGTAGTAAGGCTTGGTGATGGAGAACTCAAAACCACCGATAGTCTCTAGGAAGAGGCCAAACTCCTTCTCCAGCTTATCTTTCTTGTCGCCTTCAAGTTCGGATTCGCTCAGCGTCTCCAGTACTGCTTGATCAAGCAGTTGAGAGACCACTGCATTCTCACCTTGTGTCTCAATTAGTGTGCGCAGCTTCTTCTCAACGGTACGGCTCTCACGGCGCAGATGGCTGGTGAGAGTTCCTTTGGTCTCGATACGCTCAATGGCTGTACTGAAGACGTCGCTCACGGTGTTGACCAAGCCAGGAATTGCGCTGTCTGGACAGGTGGTGAAGCAATCGCCACAGGCAGTACAGTTCTCGGTGACAAACTTGGGATACTCAAAACGGATCTGTGTCATGTCACGATAGACACCAGTCGCTGCGGGCACCAGACTGGTTGCCATCAGCGGGTCGACGAGGTTCTCGTTACCCTGGCCATTCATATAGAACGAACCGGTCTGCTCCCAGAAGTGGTGGATGTCAGAACGCATCTCGTCACCCTTCGGTAGCTGCTTCAACATAATGGGAAGGGTGGTGTCCTTCTTGATCTGCTGTGCAGCGGAGCTGATCTCCTTGTTGGTGATCTCAACAATTTCATCGAAGCCACGACGGACCACACGCAGGTTATCCTGTACCACGTTCTCACCCTTGGCACCGAACTTGTCACGTAGCTGTGCCTCGATAGAGTCGAATAGTTGATTCTCTGTCAGGTTGGCACGTTCCATCAGTGGGGAGGCAGCGAAGAAGGCACCCTGGAAGGCGTTACCCTGCATTCTGAATTGAAGATCGGGGTTGGAGGCCTCCTCCTTGGCGATCTTGAAACCGTCGACGAAGTAGACGCGGATATTGTGGTCGTTGATGTACTTCTGATAGTGCATCGGGATCTGCGCCCAGACATCATCCTGATTATCAAGGTTACTCTGGATGATAAAGAAGCCACCATCCTTTAGCCCGTAGAGTGGATTGGAGTGGAGGAATACGTTGGGGTCCGGGGAGAGCACTACGTCCACATAGTGGTACTCACAGTTGAGACGAATGCGCTCAGGAGCTGCGGAGAGATAGTAGGTGGTCGGCTGACCTTTCTTCTCAGAGCCGTACTTTGGATTGGCGCGGATGTCATAACCGAGCAAATCATAGAGGGTCATCGCCAGGTTCTTACCGGTGGTGATCGCACCCCAGCCACCGACGGAGTGCATACGCATGGTGATCGCACCCTCGGGCAGTAGATCAGGGTTTTCGGAACCACGGATTGCCAGTTCACCAATCTCTGGATAGTTGTCGAGCAGTTCCTGCTGACGGATCTCCGCCGTAGGATTGGCTGCCTCCCGGATAAAGTCGACGCCGAGGTAGAAGAATTTTTTCTTCTTTCCATCCTTGAGCATATTCTCGATGGCACCAATGATGCCCTCAGGTTGCAGGTCGCGTGAGCCAAGACCATAGCTACCGGAGTAGAGGGTTGGAATATCTTTGGCGTTGTAACTGGCATAGCTGGCGTAGGGCTTGTCGCCATCAGCTACACCATTCTCGATGCACTTGGAGATAGCTGCGCGGATCTCACGAATCAGTGGCAGATCCTCAGCCAGTGGCTGGTCGGTACGTTCCAGTACCACCACGCCCTTACGGCCCTTCAGCACCTTACCGATCAGGTCACCAGGGAAGGGGCGATAGATGGTGAGGTTGACGGTGCCTACTTTTAAATTGCGACTCTTGCGCAGGTAGTCGACGACGGCCTGAGCCTGGGTGATCATCGATCCTTGGCCGACGATGACATACTCGGCATCGTCCATCATATATTCACCAACACGGTGGTACTGACGTCCAGTCAGTTCAGCGTACTCATCCATCACCTCATCAGCAATGTCACTGATATGCTCAAAGAAATAGGGGCGCTGTGCCGCGACCGCCTGCATGTAGGCATCCTGGTTCTGTACCGTACCGGAGGTGACGGGGTTATCAACATCCCACACCTCGGGTACACGGCGGCGCTTCTCGCCATAGATCATCTTCTGAGCCGGGGTGGGGCACTCGATAATGTCATCTGGACGGCCACAGAATTCCTCGACCAGTTCACGTTCGGGGACCTGCAGTGGCTCAATCAGATGAGTGGTGAGGAAGCCATCCTGACCGACTGCGGCCGGGGTCAGAGACAGCTCGGCAATCTTGCGACCGATCAGGTTGAGGTCCGCCGCCTCTTGTGCATCGTTACCGAAGAGCTGGAAGAAACCGGTGTCATCGATGCAGTGGTAGTCATCGTGACCACAGTGTACGTTCAGAGAGGCCTTGGTAATGGCGCGGGTTCCGATATTCAGCACATAAGGGAGACGCTTGCCGACTGCGGCGTAGAGCGACTCGTGCATGAAGGCAACACCCTGTGCAGAGGAGAAGTTGGTGGCACGCAGGCCGGTCATCGACATACCGGCGGTGACTGCCGCTGCGGCGTGCTCAGACTCTGGCTCTACGAAAACCAGTGGTTTGCCAGAGATATTGATGTGACCCTTGGCGGTCTCTTCTGCCCAGTATTCACCCATCTGGGTAGAGGGGGTGATGGGGTAGGCACCAGCAGCATCAGAGGCCTCACGTTCACAGAGGATGACAGCGCTGTTGCCGTCCATCGCCATCCGTGTGCCGGGATACTTGACTGTCTTTTCCTGCTTCTCTTTCTTTCCAAACATAAGTGGTGCCTCTTTTAATTGAATCTACTAATTCTTTGAAAATGGTTTAACCGATCGGTAATGGTTCTTTTCGGATAATCTTTTTGGCGTCCTTGCCGACGCTATAACGGCCCCCTCTCTTTTCGAACCAGACAATGGCTCCAGTGGGGCAGCGCTCAATCGCAATACGGGAGGTCAGATCATTCTTGCTGTAATCGATGACGGCAAGATTGTCCTGCATCTCAATGAGGCTCTCTGGAGAGTCCTGTGAACAGCGTTCGCAGGCAGTACAAATAACATCGCACTCAGCCTCTGGCTTGTCGCCTTTCTCTAAATTCTTGCAGGCAACAAAGAGTTGATGGCCGACTGGATGGATCTCGAACAGATCTTTGGGGCAGACATCAACACAGTCGCCGCAGGCGGTGCACTTCTCCTCATCGACAACGGGTAGGCCATACTCATTCATTGAGATGGCATCAAAGTCACAGACGACCTCGCAATCGGAAAGCCCCAGGCAGCCCCAGGTACATCCCTTGCCGCCGCCAGAGACCAGATTGGCAGCGCGGCAGCTCTTCATCCCTTCGTAGTGGGCACGAGTATGGGCAATGTGGGTGCCGCCACCGCAGGCAAGACGGGCAACCCGTTTCTCGTGATCCTGCATCTCGGCACCGAGAAATTCTGCAATCACTCCCAACGACTCGGCATCGCCGACGGTACACATGCCGGGGTCTTTGGTTTCTGCAATCAGATCTTCCGCAAAAGGGCGACAACCTGGAGAGCCGCAAGCACCACAGTTGGTGTTTGGGAGGAGCTCCTCAACGATGTCGATGCGTGGGTCCTCTTCAACATGAAGTTTTTTGCTGGCAATGGCCAACAGCAGCGCCAATGTGCCGCCCAGACCCAACATGAAGAGGGTTGCGAGGGGGATAGATGAGATCTCTCCGATCATGGATAAAATCCTGAATCGATGGCCTTAGTGGGGCACAATAGTCTGACGATCCCAGTCAATGCCGAAGTCATATTTCATGATCTCCTTCATTTTGGAATCAGTCAGCGGCTGAGCTTCCGCAAGCGCGATCGATTGGTTCAGCTGGTTCTCTGCCCAATGGCTATTGCGGTGATAACGATCACGAATCAGCTGGACGCCAATTTGAAAAAGTTGCCTACTTCCCATTTTTTAATGCCCTCCCAAGCATGGATTTGAATTTTTAATTCACCTGCATTCTATGTGGAGGCTTGACTATTTATCCATTAAATAGTATCAATTGGGCATATTGAAAAAACAAATGGAAGAGAGAGGGGGAAGTGATGAAAAGTGGGAAGCAGATCTACTATAAGAAGGATCGGCTGAAGAAGTTGAGGGCCTTTTGTGCTACAGCCCAGGTAGGGAGCTTCAGCAAGGCAGCAGTGCAGCTGACAATGAGTCAGCCCACGATCTCATTGCAGATTCAGGCGTTGGAGCAGGAGTTTGAGGTCATTCTTTTTGAACGTAAGGGCTCCAAGATCAAATTGACGCCAGAAGGAGAGATTCTCTATCGACTGGGGCAGCCGCTGGTTCAGGGTATGGACAAGCTGCATGAAACCTTTACTGCACACTATGGAAAGATGGATGCGGGAGAGCTCACTATTGCAGCAGGGGAGTCCACGATCTTATATGTATTAGCGGACCCTGTTCGTCATTATGCGGAGGAGTATCCCGGTATTCATCTTAAGCTGGCCAATGTCACCGGGCGTGATGGGCTGGCCATGTTGCATGCCGACGAGGCAGATCTGGCGATTGGGTCGATGATGGAGGTGCCAGATGAGATTGTTTATGAGCCGATTGTCACCTACAACCCAACGCTGATTACACCACTGGATCATCCACTTGCGAAGAAAAAGAAGATTACGTTGGAGGATATCAGCCCTTATGGGTTGATTTTGCCGCCACGTCACCTCAGCACCTGGCGCATTGTGGATATGGTTTTCCGTCAAAATAATCTGGAGTACAACGTCGCGTTGGAGGCAGGTGGTTGGGAGATCATCAAGAAATATGTCGAAATCGGCATGGGGATCTCAATCGTGACCGATGTCTGCCTTACTGGTGAAGAGTCGATCGCCAGCTTCCCACTCGATGAATACTTTCCCAAGCGCACCTACGGCATTGTACGTCGTAGAGGGCGCTTCCTCTCTCCACAGGCAATCCGCTTCATGGAGATGATTCGTGAGCACTATCGGGATGTAAGCTGATTGGTTGCCCTCTGAGGCATGTTTTTCTTCAATAATATCAATCTCTACAATGGGGGGCAGAGGTTGATTCTCTGAGAGAGTAGTGTGCGCTAAGGTCATGTTGACTTTTGTATTTGATTAGCTAGGCTTACTGAGGTTAATATCATTCGAGCGAGTTATTTTTTAGAAATGGGAAAAGACCGCTTGTCAGTTTCAACGGTAATGAAGAGGAGATAGATAGCCATGCAAAAATTAATCAAAAAGCTAGTAGTAACTGCTCTGGGGATGGCGTGGGCGATTTCTCA
>CAZKCT010000028.1:0-18264 GCA_964551545.1 uncultured Piscirickettsiaceae bacterium
TCTTCAGCCGCAGACTCTTCTTCAGCAGCTACTGGCTCTTCTGCAGTCTCTTCCACTGGGGCCTCTTCTTCCGTTGGCTCATCCGATGGACCGCTGCCACCAGCCACCTCATCAAGAAGGGCATCAATATCCAGCTCTTCCTCTACCCCTGGATTGTTTTCCTGATCGTCTGCCATAACTCATTGCCTGCTCTATTTTTATGAAAAATTACCGTTAAGTCCTTATCGACTCAACCATTTAAAACTTTATTGCATTCCTTTGCACCAATCCGTCAACCATCCTACACTTGCTAGGGAACCTCTGAACAAGTCTGGGTAATTTGAATTGTACCCATAGCGTTCAAGATCAAGGCGAAGATCGCAGCCAATAGCCAGCTATTGGTAAGATTTTCAACGAAGATATTGGGCGCTATGGGCGCAAGGCATTTACGCATGACTTATTCAGGGGTTCCCTAGAGGTCGACAATAAATTGGCTTCCCCAGAGCACAAAGCAAGAACAATACCAACTTCATCATGGCTACTATTCCACCCCCCCTGCCGAACCAGCCACTCACCGCTGCTCAGACAGTCCTACTTACAGGTCATAACCAGCAGACAACAACTCTGAAAGTGGGGCAACAACTACAGGCAACTGTGCTCTCCAACCAGAATGGTCAGATGCAATTTCAGGTGCCTCAAGGCATCCTCAATAGCCGCACTCAACTCCCGTTTTCTGCAGGTCAATCACTCACTCTGACTGTCACTCAGCTTGAACCAAAGGTCACTCTCTCGATTCAGCCCCCAACAGCCGTGCCCATCGATGCCTTTCTACAACGCATTGCACCACGGCAACACTCTCTGCAGCAGATGCTCCAGAGTCTCAGTCTACAACTACAGAACAACGTACAGGCACAGGCTGCCAAAAATCCGGTTGAACAGCTCTTTCAACAGCTCCCCTCTCTACTTCAGCTCTTCAATCCAAAAGTCATTGAGCAGCGCATCGCCCAATCAGGTGCTTTTTTGGAGAGTCACCTACTCAATAAAAAAAGTGCTCTACTGAAAGGAGATCTGAAACAGCAGCTCCTCCAGCTCCGTGAACGGCTTCTCAAGCAGCCGCAGCAGGAGAAGCTCACCCGACAGATCGAATCAATGATTGCACGCATTGAGCTGGGGCAGCTGAAATCACTGCAACAGAGCCAACTTCCCGAACAACGCAGCTGGATCGTCGAACTCCCGTTTCTACTCAATGAGCAGCCCGAGAATATCGAACTTCACCTTCGACACCACCAGAAAGAGGGACAACAGGAGGAGAGCTGGCAGCTTGAACTCAAACTCAACCCACCGGAGATGGGAGAAATTCATGTCTCCATCCACTGGCGAGAAGAGCAGATGGATATCCACTTCCTCACCCAACAGCAGGAGAGTGCGGCCTTGATCCAGAACCATCTGGATCAACTACAGGCCGCTCTATCGACCGCCGGTATCGAAGTGGGCACCCTCCTCAGCCGACAACGAACCATCAATGATCCACCAATCCCAAGCGACACCATTCAGACAGGATTCACCACAAAAGCATGAAAACGCCTCCTAAACACCCAATCAATCTTGCTGTCGCACTGCAATACGGTGATGGCGATGGTGCGCCACGCGTGACGGCCAAGGGAAAAGGGATCATTGCAGAACAAATTCTGGAGCTCGCCAAAGAGCATGATATTCCCCTCTATGAGGAGCCTGAGCTGGTTGAGTTGCTCTCTACCATCGAGCTTGAAGAAGAGATTCCAGAAACGCTCTATCTCGCCGTTGCGGAGGTGATCGCTTTTGTCTATCAACTCAAAGGAGAGATGGCCTCACCTCTCAATAACACCGAAAAGCGTTAAGAGAGAGACCACCAAACGACAACACAATCCATACAAACTTCATTGAGTAATTTCTGAGCGACAGGAAATTGGCGAAAACAGCTGGCACACGCATTGCATTGTTTAGCGCAGTAATGATCGCGACTCAAAAGGTGATCTCTAAAGATTGCTGAAAAATGACCGATAAGCCAATACAGGATTGGATTGAAGAAATCTTTCCAAAAACCATTACCCAACAACAGAAGTGTAACGAATATGATGGACGCACCGAAAACAACAGGCTCAAGCCAACTGGTTGAACAGTTCTGGCCCGCTCTACTGATCACTCTGATGTCAGTGGTCGCAGAAATCCTGCTGGAGAGCAGTTGGGTTCCCATTGTGTTGACGCTGATGACAGCGCTCTCTTGGGGGGTCATGGTCGTACTCAACAGCCGATCTTCCTCTCAGACTGCAGAGGATCCAATGATCAGTGCTGCACTGGTTGAGGAGCCCGAGTCCGCCATGTTTGAGACTGCTACTGAAGCGGTGAGCATCTCCCCACAGATTCAGGGAATCACCACAGAGATCGGCCATTTCTTACGCAATGAGTCCTCCTCGATTCAATACAACACGGGGCAAATTCGGGACATCATCAAGGATGCGATCGAAAACCTCCACAGCAGTTTCAACAACCTCAACAAACATACACAGGAAGAGCATGATGTCGTGGTCTCCCTGATTGAAAATCTCGCCGGCGGAGATGACTCAAGCTCAAGCTCCATCAGCTTCCAGCAGTTCTCTAATGAGACAACGAACGTCATGGAGAAGCTGGTGACCCAACTCTCAAACGTTGGCAAGCGCAGCACCGAAACAGTGAGCAAGATTGATGAGATGGTGGGACAGATCGAAGCGATCTTTACCCTGCTGGCCGATGTTAAAAGCATCGCGGACCAGACCAACCTACTGGCGTTGAATGCAGCCATTGAGGCGGCTCGTGCGGGGGATGCTGGACGTGGCTTTGCAGTGGTTGCGGATGAGGTTCGTAAGCTCTCACTTCACTCGAATCAGCTTAATGAGCAGATCCGCTCTCAGGCAGAACAGGCAAAGACCACAATTGATGACGTCCGCTCGATTGTCTCCAAGGTTGCAACCGAAGATGTGAATGAGGCCCTTACCTCTAAATCCACCGTCGACAACATGCTGGATGACCTCGGAAAAATGAATACCGGTCTCTCTGGGCGCCTGGAACAGGTCTCCGGAATGATTTCTCAGGTAGATCAGAATGTCTCTCTGGCCGTCCGTTCACTTCAATTTGAGGATATCGTCTCACAGATCCTTGGGCGTCTCGATGAGCAGACCACTACCCTGAATCAATTTGCAGAACAGATGGAGGTCGGCTCACAGAATGTCTCCTCCGTCAGCAGTGGTGAGCAGTGTCAGCAACAACTCCTCTCCCTGCAGGAGATCATCAGTCAGGCACGCAATACGATGGAGTCCTCTCAAGAAGATATGAAGCTGTCTCAGGCATCCATGCAAGATGGTGACATCGACCTCTTCTAAGGACTAAGAAACCGATCACACAAGAACAGGATTGAACTGAATCATGGCAAAAGACGAGAAAAAAGAGGAAGGCGCAGAGGGCGAAGAGGCCTCCTCTGGTGGCAGCATGCTGCCAACCATCCTGGGGGGACTCTCTGTTCTACTCAATGTCGCCATCCTCGTATACCTGATCCTCTTCCCTGCGGGGGGTGACAACAGCGCAGTAGAGGCACTCACCACGAATCTGGAGGAGATGAGCAACGATCAACTCCCCAGCATGGATGAGAAGATTTCCGCACTGACCGCCCTTCTCCCCTCCGACGAAGAGGATGAGGAAGGTGAAGAGAGCGAAGGAATGGATGGCATGGAGTCCGGCAATGAGATGGCCGAGATCACCATGATGCTGACTGATACTCAGCTGATCATGCGCCAGCTTGCTGAAAACCTTAACAGTGATACAACAACGATTCGAAAATCAGTGGGCGGCGCAGCGCAGGCCGGAAAACAGGTACGTAACCTGCGCCATGACCTGAAACGAATTGAGAAGAAGCTGGATGACATTCTCGAAGGAAAGAGTAAGAAGCGTAAATCGGGCACCTTGTCTTCCTCAATTTTTGATTACCAATCAGAAGGGATCACCTACCCCTAAACAACATTAAGCCATCAACTACGGAGATGAAATGATGAAACTGAATAAAACATTGACCACCCGGGTCGTGATCCCCACCCTGCTGGCTGCTTGGGGAGCTGCAGCTACTGCCAGTGGTCATGAGGCCCCAACCGGCCCTGTACGGATCAGCGCGATTGGTTATGGCGCAGAGAGCAGCTTCGAAGGCTACAGCGATGGCCAGCGTATGCTCACCTCGATTCGCGCATCAAAAATGGACGCCTATCGCGCGCTCGCTGAGCAGCTCTATGGGGTTCGAGTCAACGGCCAGACCACTGTCTCCTCCATGGTTGCCAAGAACGATAACTTCCGCGTCTATGTCGATGCCTATCTGCGCGGTGCCGAGATTATCAGCATCAACCCCATTGGGAACGGCAACTACGAGACAGTGGTTGAGATTCAGATTGATCAGAACTTCTTTGACCAGGCCAACAGCCAGGTCAATTAACCTCTGATCTGACCGCAAAGGAGAGGCCGTCAAGGCTTTCTGTGGACCGTGGACCAGAAAGGACTTCTCACCTCCCTTGCCACCTTCATCGTGATGGGGCTGCTCAGTCTGGCAGCCCTCTTTACGTTGTTGATCCTCGATGTTCGTAATGGACAGGAGTCCCTGAACACGTTGCTCATGCAGCGCGGAACAGCCCTTCCCACCGCAACCACCGCAACCACCGCAACCACCGATCAATTAAAGCACTCTGAGCCTTCACCTGCTGTCATCCATACCGACCCGGAGGTCGATCAGCGCCTGCAGGATATTGAAACATCGATTCAGCAGCTGACCGAACAGCTCTCTATGCGCTCAACACCCCAGCCTCCAACAACAGATTTGGCGCCTCAGCTGCAGCAAATTCAACAGCAACTGCAGAAGATCGAAACCTCATCCTCTTCTGCGCCAACTTCCCTTGTACCGGAACAGCTAACTCAGGACCTGGGAAAACTCACTGTTTGGAGCGAACGGCAACAACAGAGACAAGCTAAAAATGCAACACAGATCGATCAACTGCTACTCCAAGGAGAGGCACAGCGGCACGTCATAGAATCGATTCTGAAACAGATGGAAGAGAGCACATCTTCTGCGCCTCATACCCCGCCATCTGATGGGGCAATCCGTGCACTTACTCAGAAACTTGATACACTCGCCCAGCAACAACAGCAGATTGAGAAGGCCCTACAGGCGCTGGGCAAACCATCACAGCAAGATCAGCCCTATCGATATCAGGCCAGATAAACCACACACTGCAGAGCAGACAGGAACGACCGAAAGCTGAAGATCATGAACAGAATCATCCCACTGCTACTCAGCATCTCCTTCTCCTCCCCGCTTATTGCGGCTTTTATCACCTCAGAGGGGCAGGCACCGATCCGACACAATGATCTCTCTACCGCCCGCTATCTGGCAACCCTGGATGCAATGAGTCAGGCGAGCCTTGAGAATGGCGCAGAGATCACCTCAGACACCATCATGAACAATCTCGCTATCCGTTCCGATACGGTGCGTATCCGCACCCAAGGAAAAATCAGCAAGGTTCATATGCTGCAGGAGTGGCAAGAGGAAGATATCTACCACGTTCGCATCTCGGCAGAGAGCAACGACCTTCCCCAACGCTGCAACTCCCCAAATGCACTGGTCCATCAGAAGAAGATCGGCGTCACCCAATTTACCAACCTTGCACTGCAGCAGAGCAGTGACCTGCGCGGGGCAGAGAAAGGGCTCTCCAGAATGGCCAGTCGCGCCATCCAGAAAGCCCCCAAGTTGACTGCGGTAGACCTGAGTGATTACGCGATTGAGGGCAACTCCCCCGCTGAGCAGAGAGAACAGGTGCAACATCTTGCTCGTCAAATGGGGGTTCAGTTCATCCTCAGCGGTCGACTACTGGCCGCCTCTCGTGATCAAATGGGTGATCTTGCCGAGAGCGGAATGATGAAGGATCTCTCAAGCCTGATTGGTATCGCCCAGGAGAAGTTTCAGAACCGGCACCTCGAGATTGAGACCACACTTTATGATGGAGAGAGCGGGGAGACCATTCTCACCCAGCAAGATGGCGTCACTCTATTTGGCGAGACCTATGTAGGACGCAATAACGGCGTGGGCAGTCACTCTTTTTTACAGACAAAGACTGGGCAGGGGTTTCAGCAACTCATCGAACAGCAGCGTAATCTTCTGGTCAGCGAGCTCTCATGCGCGCCCATGTCGACCTCAATTATTGCGATTGATGGGAACCGCATCACACTCCCTGTTGGGCACAGTGCCGATCTCCATCGCGGCGATCGACTGGTTGTGGTGGACCAGAACGATCCACTTAAAATTCTAGGGGTACTACAGATTATCGAGATTTCTGGCAACCGTGCGGTAGGCATCACTGACGTCGATGCTCAGGTTCTTGGGATTACAACCACAGACCGGGTGCGCTCCTGGTAGTCACTGCATAGAGCAGGAGAAGCAGGAGCGATAAATTAGATCCGCTGCTCAATCTCTGCCACACCGGCCTCCAGTGTTGAGACGGCAATCGCCAATCGAGTCAGACGCTCATCCAGCGTCGCTGCCAACTGCACAAAGGCACTCTCCTGAGGGTTCTCACCTGCACCTTGCGATGAGACCTCGCTCAATGTTTCACTGAAAGAGTAGAGCTTCTGCTGCCCCTCAGCCATTTTGTCACGACTGGCATCCGCTGCACTCATCGCCTGACTGGAGATCTCTTTCCATGCCCCCATCTTCTCCCGGATCTCCCCGGTAAAATCCTGACTGCGCTGCGCCAGTGTTCTGACCTCATCCGCCACAACCGCAAACCCTCGCCCCTGCTCTCCGGCGCGGGCCGCCTCAATAGCTGCATTCAACGCCAATAGATTGGTCTGCTCTGCAATCTCACCAATTCCATCGAGAATACCGCCAACATTTTCGCTATCCACCTCAAGCTGCCGCACCTGTTCGCCGGCCAATGCAATCTCCTCTGAGGCACCCGTCACCATCAAGGAGAGCTGTTGCAGATGCTGTTTACAGATCTCGACCTGATCATTGGAGACCTCAACCACGTCACCAGCCTCTGAAAGATCAGGGGAAGGAATCAGTGATTGCACCTCCTCAACCATCGAAGAGAGGGGATGAATTTTTCCACCCAGATTCTGCAACGAGTGACGAATATCCTCAGCCTGACTCTCCAACCGCAACAACCGCTCCTGATCAACCGCATCCACTACCGGTGCAGCAACCATCGGTGTTACAGCCACAGATTGCTCAAGCTGCTGTTCCAGTGCCGTCATCCGCTCCACCACGCGACTGAGGAACGGGGCAATCACAGTGGCTTCAGAAGATGCCGCCTGTTGCAGACTTGCTGTCGTTGCGTCCATATTATTCAGAGAGTGGATCATCTTCTGATAAGCTGGATCAGCAACGGGCGCTTTCGCTTTTCCTCTGGATTGAGCCACCACCCAACCGATCGCTGCCAATAGCGATGCCGTTAATAGCACGACCACTCCGAGAATTTGCTGGTCTGTTACCCCATCAAGCATGATTGCTTCTCCTTAATTGAATCGACATCGGGTCAGGCATAGTAGTTTACCAACCCCATCCGCCCAACGGCCATGGTTGATGCGGCAATCACCTCATCGCCATCTCCTGAATCAGCGCCATCTTCTCCATTCCCCATCGACGGATGGGAAGCATCACCTTCAGACTCTTCCATACCCGCTTGCTGCTGTCCACGGTCACTAACCGTCACATCGGTCAACTGGACACCACTCTGCTCCAACATCTCTCGCAACCGCTGCACGGAGAGGTCCAGCGCATCCCGTACATTCGCATTCCCACTCTGGAATACCAGCTGCGCCTGATCTCCGTTCAGTGCAAGCTTCACCTCAAGAATCCCCATATTGGGTGGATTGAGCCGGATCTCTGCACTCTGAATCTTTTTGCTCGCCATCACCACCATGCGCTCACCCAGCTCGGAGGCCCACTGGTTGGATTGCGGTGGCACGGTCATCCCTTTCAGGGCTGTCGCACGACTCGCATTCATAGAAGAGTCTCCTCCCCCCTGTAGCAACGGCGAAGAGAGTGGATCTACTGCAGTCAGTGGCATCTGTCCAGGTCGCTCTCTTCCTTGTGTTGCGCCCGCCAATTCAAACCCCTGCTGCCCGCCACGCAAACCTGCCCCTACCGCCTGAGCAAGATCCATCTGCTTCATCAGCACTGGCTGAGCCGGCCGCTGCAGCTCAGGAGGTAGCATGGACTCTTTTCCTGGAACCCCTGCACTCTGTTTTTTTACAGCCAGGTTGAGTAGCTCGCCCTCTTCTGTTACTCCATCCATCGAGGCATCGATCTCACCTTGAGCAGCTGTGGGCAATGGTTGTGTCGAAGCGTTCTGGCGGGTCTGATGAGATTGAACAACAGCTCCGGCCACAGGAGCCTGTGCTGATGCGCCGCCCTGGAGGGCCGCCTGTACTGCAGCCTCCGGGGTGAGCACTCGATTCTGAGACGACACCATCGACTGATCTGCAGGCAGTGGCGTTGCCATGACTCCAGCCATCTGCAGCTGAGCCACAACCTCTTCCCCTTCCGCAAGTTCAGTCGATGGCTCCTCTACATCAGCTATGGAATCATTCACTGCTACTTGCCCCGTCACAGCAGCATCCACCGTCGGCGCAACCATATTCTCTAATGGTGCCTCCTCTACTTCGAGCGTCTGCAGTTGCGCAGTTTGCAAAGGATGTACTGAAACGATAGGAGCTGCCTCTGCTGTTGCCTCTACAAACTCAATGCCATTTTCAGTAATCAACTCCTGCAACGGCTGAGCAACCGGTTGTTGATTGAGCGGCTGAGCAAGCTCTTGACCATTCTTGACTTCAAGTGCCTCAACCCTCAGATCATCTGCCGGTAGAGCAGACTGCTCTGGCAGTGACTCCTTATTCTGCTGTGCCGCATCATTGCCACCCTGCGGCAATGGTTTCCCCTCTCGTCCCGGCAACTCCTGCTCACCATCGCGCTCCATAGAGCGATCAAGCACTGTAGAAAAGTCCTCACGACTCTCCCCATCCAATAGCGCGCCTGCTTCACTATTATCAAAAGTTTTCAATGAGTTACCACTCACTGATTGCTCTCTACTTGCAGAAAATTCCTGCGGGACCAGCAATAGGTTTGCACCTGCTTCCATCCACGATTCCTCAATTGAGTTAATTGTCAGAGAAGAAATTGCAACTAGCGTGCCAGCCAGAGGGCCACACGAGGCAGATCAGCCCAGAGAAGGAAGCTGTCTGCTGCTACGGGAGAATTCGTCGCTCTGTTTCTGTTCACGACGCTGTTGATGACGACGAACCTGCTCTTGGCGCTGGCTCGATGCCTTGTTGAGGGCACGACGTCGAATGCGCTTCTCCATCCACGCCTGATGTAATAGAGACTCATGCTCTTTCCAGGCAGTGATCTGCTCCTGTTGAGCGGCAATCGCCTGCTCCAGCTTCTGCAAAAAAGAGAATCGATTTCTGATCTTCAGAATTGAGTTCACCATGAATGATTCAGTAGAGCGTACCCCTTCTCGGTACTCCTCCCGATAGAGCACCAGATCCTGCAACTTACTCTCCTGACCCTGCAGCTCTTCACGACACCCCGCCAATGCGGAGAAGGCCTTTTTCTCCTCATCCTCCGCAATGCGGATCACACTCTGTAACCGTTGAGGCGATCCTGCCTTGCGGCTCACTACTGCATCTCCGCTTCAGTAGGCGTAAAGAGAATCGAGAGTTCGGCAATTCCATCTTCAAGAGAAACGGACTGGTGGCGGTCCTGACGCAGGAAGTCATTCAGCTGAGGATGATACTGGATCGCCTCATCAATCAATGGATCGCTCCCCTGCTGGTAGGCCCCTACACTGATCAGGTCCTCATTCTGTGAATAACGCGCATAGATCTGACGGAATTTGCGTGCGGTCTGTAGATGCTGTTCACTCACAATATCGTTCATCACGCGACTGACTGAAGCCTCAACATCAATGGCGGGGAAACGACCCGCATCAGCAATCTCTCTGGAGAGCACAAAGTGCCCATCAAGAATTGCACGTGCCGCATCGGCGATAGGCTCATCATGATCACCACCCTCCACCAGCACAGTATAGAACGCGGTAATGGATCCCCCACTATCGCCACCCGTACCCGCTCGCTCGACCAGTTTTGGCAGCTTGGCAAATACCGAGGGTGGATAACCCTTGGTCGTAGGCGGCTCACCAATGGAGAGGCCTATCTCACGTTGCGCCTGAGAGAACCGAGTCAGAGAATCCATCAACAGCAGCACATCCTTTCCCTGGTCACGGAAATACTCCGCAATGGTGTGGGTCAACATAGCGCCATGCATTCGCATCAGTGGTGAATCATCCGCAGGGGTCGCAACGACAACCGCCTTACGCATCCCTTCGGTACCCAGGATTTTCTGGATAAATTCCTGAACCTCTCGGCCACGTTCTCCAATCAACCCCACCACAACGACATCGGCGGAGGTAGATTGAGTCATCATTCCCAGCAGAACACTCTTACCGACACCACTACCGGCAAATAGTCCAATTCGCTGCCCTTTACCAACCGTCAACAGCGAGTTGATCGCCCGTACCCCAACGTCGAGCGGCTCCTCAATCATCGACCGGCTCAATGGATTAACGGCCGTGCCATTCAGCGAGCGCTGTTGGTGCGGATCAATCGGCCCTTTTCCATCAATCGGATGGCCTGCTCCATCGACCACACGCCCCAGCAGGTCATCCCCGACAGGAATACGAAACTGTTTATTGGTTGGAGTGACGCGAGCGCCTTGGCGAACCCCATGAATCTCACCCACAGGCATCAGAAAGAGACTCTCATCATTGAACCCCACCACTTCAGTCTCTGCCTCGCTGCCATCATCCAGCTCGACCATACAGCGACCACCCAATGGGGCCTGACAGCCCACCGCCTCAAGCGTCAATCCAACCATCCGCTTCAGCCGTCCTTTCACCTGAGGCTCTACCGCTGTTTCGGAACGCTGTTGCAATTTCTCCAGCGAACGCTGGACCCGGGAGAGTGGATCAACCACCTTTAATTCAACAGAAGGAGAAGCCTCTTCCATCAAGCTTTCTCCTCGCCCACCTCATCCACTTCACTGGATTCGGTTTCTGTCACCTGTCGACCACCAAAGATCTGCTGCACTGCCTGTTGCAGCCGCTGCTCTACCGTGGCGTCGACACTAAAATTGTGGGATTCCACACGACAATCACCACGCAGAAGAGAGTCATCTGTCTCTAGACTATATTGCGCACCCGCAGACGAGAGCGCATTGCTCTGCTCAAGCAGCTCTCGATCCTGCGGATGAAGAATCAGATGAACCTCTCGCTCTGTCATCGGTAGATGCTGAAAGAGATCGATCACCACCGCCTGAATATGCTCCGGCGTTACGGAGAGTTCTCCTTTCACCACCTGACTGGAAATTCGGATCACCAACTCAGCAATGGATTGTAAGATGGACTCATCCAACTCTTTCCCCAGTGGCTGTTGCAGGGCATCAACCAGTGGTTGCAGTGGCTGTAGCAGTTGATCAATCTGTTGACGCCCCTCCTCTTGAGCCAACTTGGCGCCCTCTTGACGCCCCAGCTCAATACCTTCTGCCTTGCCCTGTGCCAACCCCTGCTGATAAGCCTCTTTCCACGCTTGCTGGCGCAGCAGCTCCTCTTCAGTAGGTTCCGGGGGAGCCGCTTGCTGGGCGACCAGGTCAGAAATAATTTCTGGCACTTCCCAGGCTGTAGCCAGTGAGGTTTCCCGGCCCTGGATCAGAGAGACAACTCCTTTGTTTGGACACTCCATCACGTAGCCCTATACGTACTCTTCGCCGCCAGCCCCACCGAGTGCGATGGTGCCTTCGTCAGCGAGACGACGTGCAATAGCCAGAATCTCTTTCTGTGCTGCTTCGACTTCACTCAGTTTCACTGGAGGCATTACCTCCATATCCTCCAGCATCATCTCTGCAGCACGCTTGGACATATTATTGACGAACTTGTCTTTGACCTCTTCGTCCGCACCCTTCAGTGCCAGCACCAGTTTCTCGGTCGGAATATCACGCAACATAGCCTGAACACCACGATCATCGACAGTGACCAGATCATCAAAGACGAACATCTGATCCTCAATCTGCTGACGCAGATCAGGGTCAATATCCTCGATGCTGGAGAGGATCTCCTGATCGACGCCACCCTGCACATAGTTGAGGATATTGGCGGCCGTCTTGATGCCACCCACGGCATTGGAGGAGACCCCACTCGAGGAGGCCACCTGATCAAATACGTTATTCAGTTCAAAAAGCGCCTCTGACTGCACCCCTTCTGCAGAGGCGAGGCGCAACATCACATCAGACTGTAGTCGACGTGGCAGTGTGGCGATCACTTCAGCCGCATGGTCGTTCTCCAGGAAGTTCAGCACCACTGCGATCACCTGCGGGTGTTCTTGGCGAATCATCTCAGCAACCGAACTCGCCTCCATCCACTTCAATGACTCCAGCCCCTTGACGTTGTTACCCAACATCATCCGATTGACCAGACTCTCAGCTTTCTCTTCACCCAAGGTCTTGGCCATCACACTACGAATATAGGAATCCGAGTTGATTCCCAGAGCAGTATTGGATTGTGTCTCCTGAAGGAAGGCCCCAAGTACACCTCGTAGCTCTTCAGTGGTGACATTCTGCAGTGAGGCCATCGCCACACCCAGTGCCTGCACCTCTTTCGGTTCCAGGTTTTTGAGGATCGAAGAGGCGTCATCCTCTCCTAACGCCATCAACAGAACCGCGGAGCGCTCAATCCCGGTAAAGCGAGAGATATCGGGCTCACTCATTCTTCTGCCTCATCGGACCAGTTGCGAATCACCATGGTTGCTACTTTGTCATCATTGGAAACCTGTGACTTGGCTGCATTCAGACGCTCTTCATAGCCGGGAGGAACCTCTCCTTCCAGAATTTCATCTCGCTCGGCCTGGGTCATCGCTGCATCAGCAATAGCGTCCTCAGCACCAGCAACTGCACCACCGGCCATCACCACACCCTCACCACCAGCACTTTGCAACGCGACTGCCGGAGTCGAGAGATTACTAATCATTGGCTTCAGTACCATGAAGATCAGCAGCAGCACCACAATACCGGCCAGCACCTGTTTTGCCAGTGGCATCACCCAAGGCTGCTCAATGAATGGAATCTCAGGCAGCGCCTCCACTTTCTCCACATGGAATGGGGCACTGGTCACCGTCAAGGTGTCTCCACGCTCCTGATCGAAGCCAACCGCCTCAACCACCAGTGAACGAATCTGCGCCATCTCCTCTTCCGTCAATGCTCGACGAGTAGGAGCCGCTGCGGCCTCACCCTCTGCAGGGGCTGCGGCAGCAACCATTGGCTCATCGACAACCACTGCAATGGAGATATTCTGTAGTGCGCCAGGGGCCTTCTTGGTATGACGAACGGTACGATCCAACTCATAATTCCGGGTCTTATGAGAGTTTTGATAACCCTCACCCGACTGCTCCTTACTCGCGTTCAGCGCCTCGGCATTATTACTCAGCGCACCAGGCACCCCTTCAGAACTCAGCTGTCCGGAACGCTCATCTCTCAACTGTTCACTACGAACCGCCCCCTCTTCCGGCGTATAGTCCTCAGTCGTCTCCTCAAAGGTCGTGAAATCTACTTTGGCCGAGACCTGGGCACGTACTTTGCCAATACCCATAATCGGAACCAGAATATTCTGGATGCGCTCAACATAATTATTTTCAAGATTGCGAATGTACTCCAGCTGACGAACCGAGAGCGCCATCTCACTGCCGCTATCCTGAGTCGTCAACAAGCGACCCGCCTGGTCAATCACTGTGACCTGGCTGGACTCCAGATTGGGAATACTCGAGGCCACCATATGAACCACTGCAGCAACCTGCCCCATCTCCAGTACGCGACCCGCGTAGAGATCAACCACCACAGAGGCTGTTGGCTTGGTGCGCTTACGCACGAAAACCGACTGCTTAGGAAGCGCCAGATGTACTCGGGCAGAACGGACACTACGAATCGAGGAGATCGACTGCGCCAGTTCACCTTCCAGCGCACGATGATAGCGGGCCTTCTCACGAAACTGACTGATCCCAAACCCATCATCTTTTTCCAGAATATCGAAACCGGTCGCAGAAGAGCGCGGCAGCCCTTTGGAGGCCAGCAGCAATCGGGCACGGCTCAACTCACCGGAATCAACCAGAATAGCGCCACTGCCCATATTGAGTTTGTAAGGAATCTGTGCGGAATCGAGAACCGAGGCGACCTCGCTGATCTCCTGATCATCCACTTGATTAAAAAGAACCTGATAATCGGGCTGCTGTGCCCAGAGCACCACCCAAAAACCGAGGGCAATACTTGCCGCCAGTCCAACCAGAATACCGATCTGTCGTACGACCGGCAGCTCCGCCATATTGGCTAGGGGCCCAGAGGGGGCATCCATCGTTGTTGCGTCAGTTTCAGCCATTTGCAGTCAAAGTCACTCTATCGTCGTCGAACTACTAAAAAAGTGGAATCGTTCAGATTATTCCTGCATGGCTTCAGGACAAGGCGGAAAATATGAATTTACAACTGTAAATGACCATTTTCCAACGCAGTCATGGAGTCATGCAGGGGTAAGCTGGGCGATTACACCTGCATGTTCATGATTTCTTGGTATGCCGAAATCAATTTATTTCGTACCTGAGTGGCAGCCTGAAAAGAGACATCGGCCTTCTGCACCGCAACCATCACCTGACCAAGGTCGGTGTTGGGGTCTCCCTTCTCGAAGGCCGTTTTCATCTCACCGGCCTCCGACTGCAAATCATTCACCTTGTGAATCGATTCTTTCAATAATGCCGAAAAATCAGGCCCTTCTGACGCTTCACTCCCAGAGACCGAGGGGCTCCCCTTGACCTCACTGGAGAGTGCCCGCATCTGGGTCAACAATCGGCTCATCTCTAAATCGTTCACTAACTCACTCCGTACAAATTTCTGACTTCTCTACAAAAGCGACTGACCGCAAAGGGATTATCGTCCAATTTCAGTCAAATTGTAGAAAATCGTCGTAATCAATTTTCTCTTTTGCCGTGACCAGGCTGGTCCATCTCTTCCATCAGCGTCTAAATTCTGTCACTGCAATCCAATCTGTTTCTGTTAATGCAGGGAACGTGCCACCCACCTTTAGCCGGGAATTTCGACACCCTCCTCCTTCATTCGCGCAATCTTGTAGCGCAGTGTTCGTGGGCTGATCCCAAGCTTCTCTGCCACCGCCTGTCGGGTGATCCCACTGGCCAGCGCATCCAGGATCAGTTGACGTTCCCGATCTTTAAGACTCATCCCTGCGGGCATATCTGCTGCGGTCGGGGTTGACGCCGCAGAGGCACGCTCAGGCGCTGAGGCTGCCACACTGTCTTGAGGGGATTGCGCTAGAGACGACTCGCCCACCTCCATCATCAGATCTTCGGGCAAAATCTCCCCGCCATTCATCAAAATCAGGGCACGCTGTACCACATTCTCCAGCTCACGAATATTGCCTGACCAGTTGGCTGACGAGAGTTTCTGTTCCGACGCTGCAGTGAGCAGTGGCGCAGGTCGGTCTGCTGGGGCATGACGCTGAATCAGCCGTTTTGCGATGGGGACAATATCTTTGGTGCGCTCCCGCAGAGCCGGAAGCTCCAATGGGAAGACATTGAGCCGGTAGTAGAGATCTTCACGGAAACGCCCCTCTTCCACCTCTTTTTTCATATTGCGGTTGGTGGTACAGAGCACCCGAACATCCAATGCAATCGGCTCTTTTCCGCCAAGACGCTCCACCTCTTTCTCCTGCAGGACTCGCAGCAACTTCGCCTGCAGTAGCAGATCCATCTCTGAGATCTCGTCCAGCAGTAGCGTACCTCCCTGGGCCTGCTCAAACTTTCCTGCGCTCGATTTGTAGGCACCGGTAAACGATCCCTTTTCGTATCCAAAGAGCATCGCCTCCAGCATATTCTCTGGAATCGCAGCACAGTTGATGGCGACAAAGGGCCCCTTCTGGCGCGGCGAGTTGTTATGAATGAAGCGTGAAAGCACCTCCTTTCCGGTACCGCTCTCTCCCAAAATCATCACCGTGGCATCACTCTCTGCGACTCGCAACGACATGCGCTGCACGTCCCGAGTCTTCTCATCTGCGGCGACAAAATCTTCATCAGAGCTGGCATCGCGATCAATATATTGTGCCGCCATCTCCAGCAACGTCTCTGCCTCAAACGGCTTCACCAGATAGTTGACCGCCCCATCACTCATCGCCTCGACCGCCTTGTCGATAGTGCCATACGCAGTCATCAGAACCACGGGCAGATGCGGCATTTTGGCGCGCACCGTTTTTAACAGCGTGTGTCCATCCATATGGTCCATACGCACATCGGAGAAGACCAGACCAACCTCCTCACGGACCATCCACTCCAGTGCCTCATGACCATTTTCCGTCGCCAGCACCGAATAATCGGAAAGCTCCAGGGTATCAACCAGCGCCTCACGCAGATCCGGATCATCCTCAACAATTAATATCTGTGACTGTCCCACGGTTCCCTCTTCCTCTTCAGGCTTTGCTTTGCTTTATGACTGCAGCGCATCCATTGCGCGCGCTTCTCTTCTACCCGGCAGGCGCATTCCAAAAATCGCCCCCTCTCCAACTGTCGAACGCACCCAGACCTCTCCACCGTGGGCATCCGCCACTGCCCGTACTACTGCCAGCCCCAACCCGGTCCCCCGTGCACGGCTGGTATAGAACGGCTCAAAAATTTGCTGCTGGGTCGACTCATCAATCCCGGGGCCATTATCTTCAATTTGAAACTCAATCCCCCCATCTGTCTGCCCAATCACTCTACAGGTAATGGCCACACCTGAGCCCACCGCCTCAATCGCATTGTTGACCAGATTCTGTAGAGAGGTGAGCAAGGCATCCCGGTTTCCCACGACCACAGCTTGATCATCAATCTGTAATTCAACCAGAAACCGCGCCTCGGCACGGCGCACCTCCTCTTCCAGCGTCTGTTGCAGTGCCTCGACGAACTGCACCACCGCAATCTCTTCATCTCCGGGACTGCCGCCACGAGCATAATGGAGCATATCGTTGACCAGTCCATTAAGATGATGCAGCCGGGAGCGCAACTTCCCCGCCACATCCAACCGCTTCTCATCAGTCAACGCCTCTTTCTCCAGATGGCCAATATAGAGCAGCGCTGCAGCCAGTGGGGTGCGGACCTGGTGAGCAAGTGAGGCCGCCATCTCCCCCATTGAGGCGAGTCGGCGATTCTGGTCCAGGTGGTGTTGCAGTTTTCGAGTCTCGGTGACCTCACTAAAGAGCAGGATTTCGCCGGAATCTTTTCCGGGGCGACTACTGGAGAGCTCTAGTACTCGACCATTTTTCAGCACCAGATCCTTTGCCAGCGCTGGGGTCTGCTGATCACGAACCCGCTGCAGCACCGATTCCCACTGCTCCCCTTCCAACGCACCTTCAAAAAACTCTTGGGCCGCCGGATTGGCCGTCTGAATCGTACCCGCCTCATCCAGTACGACCACGCCACCAGGCAGCGCGTCCAGCAACCGCTCCAGCTGATCTGCAATCTGCTCCTTCTCCTGAAGGTGCTTGAGACGCTCACTATGCGCTGCAGCCAGCTTCTCGTTAAGCTCAGAAACCTCTCCCTGCAAAGATTGGTAGGAGGCCTCCAGCCCCTCGGACATCCGCGCAAACTCGGCAAAGGCGCTTTCCAGCTCCTCCAGCCGTTTCTGCTGATCCTGGTTCTGCGGTTGATTCATATTGGCTTTTTTACCATGAAGTGCATGAAGAACATGAAGGGCTACAGGACAAGACTTTTTATCCCCTGCTTTAGCAGTGGAACATTAAAGTTGATCAACAGGCCATGCTCTTTTTTTGCTAACTTCAGATACGTCAACAACTGCGCCTCATGAACCCCTTTCAGCATTTCCACACTCTTCAGCTCCAAAATAATCTCGCTCTCAATCAACAGATCCAGCCGATAACCACAATCGAGGTGAACGCCCTTGTACGCCACTGGCAAAGGGTGCTCCATCTGAAACCCAATCTCTCTCAATGAAAGCTCATGCGCCAAACACTGCTGATAAGTTGATTCCAGCAATCCTGGCCCGAGCGCTTTATGAACCTCAATCGCAGCACCAATCACCCGATTGACTAGATCACTATTTCCTTTCAACTCTTCATGTCCTTCATGCACTTCATGCACTTCATG
>CAZKCT010000028.1:18364-22692 GCA_964551545.1 uncultured Piscirickettsiaceae bacterium
CTTCATGCACTTCATGCACTTCATGGTGAAACTTTTTTCACCCTGTAATCAGACATCATTCCGGTTGAGCTCATACTTCTTCATCTTCTCAACCAGCGTGGTACGGCGTACGTTCAGTAGTTTGGCTGCCTGTGCCACAACCCCCTCACTCTCGATCAGAGCCTGACGAATCAGATCCTCTTCCAGTGAGGAGAGATAACCTTTCAGATCGAGACCATCAGAGGGGAGGATCGACTCCTCCACAATACTCTCCGAAGGCTCTGGTTGTGGTGCAGCCTCGGCCACAATCTCCTGCGGAATCGAGGCCGCTTCGATCTCTGGCGGAATCTCCAGCCCCTCAGGGCAGTAGCGTCCCGGCAGATCGACCGCTTCCACCTCCTCTCCCGGATAGAGAATCCCCAACCGCTCCACCAGGTTACAGAGCTCACGCACATTGCCCGGCCAGTGGTACTGAGAAAGGGCGTAGATGGCATTGGGCATCAGCCTTGCAACTGGGCGCCCCTCATCCTCCAATCTTTTACTGATCGACTCGACCAGTGGACCCATATCCCCATTACGCTCCCGCAGCGGTGGCAGCTCAATGGGGAAGACATTCAGACGATAAAAGAGATCCTCACGGAATTTTCCCTCCTCAATATTCTGCTCCAGATTACGGTGAGTCGCTGCCATTACCCGCACATCGGCACGAATGCTCTTGACGCCACCAACACGCTCAAAGGTGCGCTCCTGCAGCACCCGCAGTAGCTTGACCTGCATTGGCAGACTCATGTCGCCAATCTCATCCAGAAAGATGGAGCCACCATCTGCCAGCTCAAAACGCCCCTTTCGAGTACTGACTGCACCGGTGAAGGCCCCCTTCTCATGGCCAAAGAGCTCACTCTCCAACAGATCAGCCGGGATCGCACCACAGTTGATCGGCACAAAGGTCTTCCCTTTGCGCTGAGAGTAACGGTGCAGGCTGCCCGCCACCACCTCTTTACCGGTTCCAGATTCCCCAAGAATCAATACATTGGCATCTGATTCTGCCACCTGCGCCATCAATTGGCGGACCCGAGTCATCGCCGCACTGCTGCCGATCATCTCTGGGAACACCCCACGCAGATCCTGCGGAACAGAGCGGCGTTTGCGGCGCTCATTGTAGGTCACCGCCTGATCGAGATGGGCAATTAACTGCCCCTGTTTGATCGGCATAGAGAGGTGCCCCAACACCCCTTCACTCAGGGTCCCCGGTAGCGTTGCCTCGACATCTCCATCCAACAGAAAGAGGACAGGGATAGTGTCATCGATCGTACGCATCGCCTCATAGAGTGCATTGCGTTCTGCAACCTCATTGGCCCCGATCAGGAGCAGCGTAAACTCCCCCTCCTGCAATTGTTGCTGCGCCTCAGCAACCGACGCGCGCCACTCCAGTTCGCCCCACTCAATAAAATCCAGAATCGGCCGCAGCGTCTGACGGTGCGCCTCTTGTGCATCTATTAACAGTGCCCGATTGATCATCCTTCAGCGGCCCCCCAACATCCTGTTTTTTCTGTTTTTTCAACAATCATTTTCAATATGCCATCTCCACCCGGCCGGCAGCAACCGCGACCCCCTCGACCACTTTCCCGGAAGAGCTGTTTCTCACCTGTATGCGCTGATCCCGGTAGGCACCCTGTAGTGCCACCCCCTTCATCTGCACCTGCAGCCCCCCCTTATTGACCACAATGGAGACCTGCTCCCCTTTTTTAATCAACTCTGGACGGTAGAGCATCTTGGGATGCAGCACCATACCGGGACGAATCGCACGCTTGGCATACTTTCCTTCAACCTGTTCGATGGACTCAAAATATCCCTGTCGCAGCGTCGTGAGATCTCTTGGTTCAGTGGTCAAATGTTGCGCAGTGACGGGCTCCCCCTGCAGCACGGCTGCCTGCGTGACCACCACATCACGCACAGCACGAATCATCGCGGAGACATAGAGCCGCCAAGGGGCCGTGAGGCACTGCACCCCAATCACCACCTTGCCGCTGGATTTACGTTTTCCCTGCCAGGAGAGCCTCAACGACTCACTACAAGATTTGAGTCGAAGGCGAGAATCGAGGGGCATCACCTCAATTGAGGTCCCCTCCTGCGGACGCAATTCCTGCTGTAGAAACTGATCCACTTCCGTATAAATTTGCTGCAGAGAGTGGGGCGCTTCAAGGCTTGGTGCAGCAATCAAATCTTCCGTTACTGAAAACATCAGAACAGTTGCCAACAACACCTGCTGAAAAGGTTTGATCCCCCTGCCCCACCCGCTGTTTTTCAATCTATTATTCCACTCAAATCAACCATTTCGAATGGCTCCCGAGTATAGCAAAATGGTTGATTCCAGCGCACCTTTTTACCCGGCAAAACATTGATTATTCCCATTTTTGAACATTTTCTTCTCAAGATCTTCCAGCTGGTGCCGATAAAAAAAACGTGAAACTATTTTAATCTGGAGCTGCAGCCTCAAAACAGCGATAACCAATTGATTTTTCGTTTGATGTTTTCAATTGGATATGTTTTGATTAAGAGACTCCCGGTATAACGAGAGATTAAGAAAATGGCTATTGAGATCAGCAATCTTACCCAAAACCGCCCGACGCAGGTCTCCAACGAGAATCGGCAACCGAGCGTTGGACGAAACGAGGCAACTGCCCAACAGCAGGAGACCGGAAAAAGCGCCGCCACCGAAACCGTGAGCATGACCGATGCCGCCATCAACCTGAAGAAGATGAGCAAGCAGATGGGGCGCCTCCCCGTGGTTGAATCCAAGCGGGTTGAAGAGATCAAAAAAGCGATTGAAAATGGCGACTTCGAGATTGATGAAGTCCACATCGCCGACAAGCTGATCGGCATGGAGAAGCTACTCCATCAAAACGATCAGAATAGCAAGCAACACTAAAACACCCCAGGAGTGCGGCAACCAAACCATGAGCAATCCCGAGCTTGCAGCACAGCTCTCTGCGCTACTTGAGCACCAGCAGTCCTCTTCCACGGCGCTAAAAGGGCTACTGGAACAGGAGCGAGAACTACTGCTGAATGGTGATCCGGAGAGCATGATGTCGCTTCTCCAGAGCAAAGAAGCGCTGGCAAAAAAGATGGCCGCTGCGCAAAATCAGCTACTGACCCTTGCCGCCCAGCACAATCACCCCCAAACCGACCTCGGATTGATGGATTGCATCAAAGATTGTGACACCGACGGATCCCTACAGCAGCAGTGGGATGGCCTGCTCGCCATTGCGGAAGAGTGCAAGCGCCTCAATGAAATTAACGGCGCCACCATCAACCTGAAGAAACGCCACACCGAGAATAGCCTTGCCATTTTGCGTGGCCAAATTACCAACCATGGCGCCTCAGTTTATTCAAAGAAGGGGGTCGAGAGCAGCAACCAAGGCTCCCGCTTCATCCATAAGGCCTGAACCATTCCGACCCGATAAGATCATGCAGAGCGGATTTCTCAAAAATGTCGATGACCGAACCCAGCTCGCGGGCAGCAACCGCCTGGAGCTACTGCTCTTCACTCTGGCTGGCGGCCAGCAGTTCGGGATCAACGTCTTCAAGGTCAAAGAGGTACTCCACACCCCCAAAATCACCGAGATCTCCCGCACCCATCAATCGATGATTGGAATGATTGACCAGCGCGGCCTCACCATCCCCATTCTCGATCTCAGCACGGCGATTGATCGCCACCCGGTTGAGAACCTCAAAAACAGCTACACCATCATCACCGAATTCAACGAATCGATTCAGGGATTCGTGGTCGAGTCGGTGGACCGCATCATCCATATGGACTGGGAGGAGATTCTCCCCCCTCCTACCGCCGCCGGCAGTGGTCACCACCTGACTGCGGTCACCAAGATTGATGGCAACCTGGTACAGATTCTCGACGTGGAACAGCTCCTCGCCGAGATCATCACCCCACCGGAATACTCTGGCGAACATGGCCGCGCACCACGCCGCAGGGACAACAATCCGTACCATATCCTGCTGGTCGATGACTCCGCCATCGCGCGCAAACAGGCGATCAGCACCCTCAGTCGACTCGGCATAGAGACCACCGAAGCCGTCAATGGCAGAGAGGCCTTGGATCTACTGGAGGACTGGGCACACACTGGCGAACTGGAGAACAACCCGATTGTGATGGTGATCTCCGATATCGAGATGCCCGAGCTGGATGGCTACACCCTGACCCGCAGGATTCGTGAGAATCCAGAGCTGAAGGATCTCTACGTCCTGCTCCACACCTCACTCAGCGGCATGTCGAACAAACAGATGGTGGATAAGGTTGGGGCCAACAAACAGATTCCGAAGTGGCACCCGGA
>CAZKCT010000029.1:0-7758 GCA_964551545.1 uncultured Piscirickettsiaceae bacterium
CGCGCAATCGATAGTCCCAGACCAGAACCACCATGCCGACGGCTACGAGATGGGTCAACCCGGAACAGCCGCTCAAACATTTTGGGCAACTGCTGATCAGAGACCCCTGGCGCACTATCCTCAAAATGGATGCTCAGCGTATCACTGACCTCACATCGAACTCGGATGACCCCGCCCGTGTCGGTATAGCGCAAACTGTTCTCCAGCAGATTGGTATAGAGCTGAATGAGGCGTTGAGGGTCCGCCAACAGCATCACTTTCTGCCGTCCGCAATGGAACTCCAATGTCAGTCCCTGCTGCTCAATCGAAGGCTGGAGGCTCTCAATAACACCCTGCAGCAACTGCAGAGGATCAACTGCGGCCTTCTCATAGGAGAGCGCCCCCTGATCCGACAGTGAGAGCTGGTAGAGATCGTCGACCAGTCGCTTCAACTGCTCCACTTCTGTGGAGAGTGATTGAAGCGCATCAACGCCGAATGGGCGCACCCCATCCTCAAGCGCCTCAAGCTCCCCACGCAGCACCGTCAACGGAGTCCGTAGCTCATGAGAGATGTCTGCAATCCACTGCTGTCGGGATCGCCGATTCAACTCCAATGTCTCTGCCAACTGGTTCAGGTCTGTCGCCAATGCCCCCAGTTCATCCCGGCTCTTCAGTATCACCCGATTTTCGAAGCCCCCCGCCGTCAGCTGACGGGCCATCTTTGCCAATCGACTGATGGGACGATTGAACTGTCTCGCCAAAAACAGTGCCGCAATTACAGCAATAACCAAAGAGATCAGGGCCGTGATGAGAAGAGATTTACGCTGCTGATCGGCAAAGCGGTGGTCAATCTGACTTCGGAAAGGGTCAAAACGGGGAATCGTCAGATAACCCACAACACCTCCCTCCGACTCAATCGGCTGCAGTTGGTGGTGCTGAGAGTTTCCTGGAGGACCAATCAGCGGGATCTGTTCATAATCCAGCAGACCAATACGGCCACCTGGGGGCGAAGGTCGATGATCTAGAGAAGGAAACCCCACCGACGGCGGACCACCCCTCCTTGGCCCCATCCCCCGGCGAAATGGGCGAGGAGGCACCACCTCCGCCTGCTGCAGTAGCTGACGCCAGCGCCATGGCTCCGCCTCAAGCCATGCCCAACCGCCCTCTTCACGATAAGTCTCAGCGATGATTGTCCGAAACCCCTCGAGACGCTTCTCTTTCACCGCTTCAACATACTGAGTAAAACCACGCTGAAAGATCACCTGTGACAACACAAGGTTGATCCCGAGAATCAGTGCAATCACCAATAGGATTGCAACAAACAGCTTGTGCCAAATTTTCAACCGCACGCTCGCGTCTCATTGAAAAGGTTCATGGCCTGACTATAGCACCCGGCAGATTATCCGTTAGTGATCTCCACGGTTTCTCCACACTCTCTCCATCGCCACTACATGGTTAACGTCCATTCTAAGTTCACAAGAAGAGGCGTTCTCTTCTATTACCCAAACCTAACACCGTAAGGAGCCATACCATGAATATCAAGAAAAGCATTACCCTCTCCCTCGCTGGCCTTTTAATCGCCGGTTCTGCCGCTGCAATGGGCCCTTTTGGCGGGCCATTCGGCGCACCCTGCGGTGATAATCCCAGCACCATGCGTGCGGAACGGTTGCAACACCGTCTCGACCTTACCAATTCCCAAACTCGTCAGATTGAGCAGATCTTCGAGGAGCACCATAAGGATATGGAAGCCTCTCACAACGCACTGAAAAGAGAGATTGCAGAGGTGCTCACTGACGAGCAGTTGGATGAACTGGAGTCTACGAAAGGCCGAATAAAGCGGAAGATGGGACGCTTTGGGGCTGATCACCGCCACGGTCCTCGCTGGTAGTTTCTTCTCCTAACAAAAACCCCCTACAGGAGTGAACCTGCAGGGGGTTTCTATGCACTCTGAGCAACAACTATCTAGAACGGAATATCATCATCCAGATCACCCATGGTCGGAGCTGGTGCAGGCGCTGCTGCCGGGGCTGACTTCTGCTGGCCACCCGTTGGGGCACCACCAAAGTCTGCCGTGCCTCCAGCGCGTCCACCCAACATCTGCATCTCATTGGCAACAATCTCGGTGGTGTAGCGATCCTGCCCACTCTGATCTTGCCACTTTCGGGTCTGAAGCTTGCCTTCAACATAAACCTGAGAGCCTTTTTTCAGATATTCAGAGACGATCTCTGCCAAACGGTTAAAGAAGACAACACGATGCCACTCTGTGCGATCCTGCTGCTCTCCACTATTTTTGTCTTTCCAGCTCTCGGTAGTCGCCAGGGAGATGTTGGCAATTGCCCGCCCATCTGCGGTGTATCGCACATCGGGATCATTCCCCAAATTGCCCACCAGAATGACTTTATTCACACCTCTTGCCATCTTCTCCTACCCCTCTATTGTTCTAAAATGGTTCACAGAATTTCCTATCTTCTCATGCTGGAACTATAGCTTCCAGCCCCTTTTCATCGAGCCGCTGCTGATCAACCTTGAGATAGGCCACCCGGTCCTCGGCGATGACAACCGCCTCAGTCACTCCGGTCACCTGCTGTAACTGTTTGGCCAGCAGCGCGGCCTGTGCCTTATCCATCTCAGCAATCCGTAGCAAGCGAGTCTTCACCTTTTTCGGCTGTTCCATGCTCAAGGCAATCAACAGCCAGACCAATGCTAGTCCGGCGGTCGCAAGAAACACTGGAGCGATCTCTTGACCACCACTCCACTGCAGAATGGTACCTCCAACGAGGCCACCGACGAAGGCGCCAAAAAATTGAGAACTGGAGTAGACCCCCATGGCGGTCCCTTTCTTGTCCGCCGGAGCCATTTTTGAGATCAGGGATGGCAAGGTCGCCTCCAGCAGATTAAAGCCGCCAAAGAAGATCACCAGAAACAGGATCATGCCCCAGAGGGAGTGAGACATCTTCCAGAGCCCCAACTGAGAGATCAGCACCAGCACAATTGCGAGGGCAAAAACCTCTTTCATCTTTCCCTTCTTTTCCGCCACGATGATCATCGGCACCATGATAACGACTGCTACCAGGACCACCCCGAGGTAGACCATCCAGTGATCACCGGGTGTCAGGCCGGCATCACGCAGCCCCAACGGGATCACCACAAAGATTGCAGTCAAAATCAGATGAAGCGCAAAGATCCCAAAGTCGAGCCGCAAGAGCTGTCGGTCTCGCAACACCGCACGAAATTGGGCCGGATCAGCCTCAGCATCATGATGCATATGACTCTGCGCCGGGTTGGGAACCACCCGAAACAGCACCATGATACCTAGCAGTGCCAACAACGCTGTCATCCAGAAAATTCCAGAGATCCCAATCCAGCCATTGAGGATGGGGCCAAGAATGATCGCTACGGTAAACGAGAGTCCGATGCTCATGCCAAAGGTGGCCATCGCCTTGGTACGATGCTCTTCACGAGTGAGATCTGCCAGCAGCGCCATGGTCGCTGCTGCAATGGCTCCAGCCCCCTGCAAGGCCCGCCCCAGAATAATCCACTCAATGGTGGTCGCCAACGCTGCCACCACGCTGCCCAATGCAAAAATCAGCAGACCAACAGCGATCACCCGTTTGCGACCGATGCGGTCGGACCACATGCCAAACGGGATCTGAAACAGCGCCTGTGTCAGGCCGTAGGCCCCAAGCGCGACGCCCATCAATAGCGGTGTTGAGCCGGAAAAGGTCTCCGCATGGAGTGATAGCACGGGCAACAGCATAAAGAGCCCGAGCATCCGCAGCGAGAAGATCCCCGCAAGCGAACCGGCTGCCCGGCGTTCCACCGGCAACATTCCCTGTTGTTCAGAATGCTCCATCCATTCCTCCACTTCCTGTGTCGTAGTCGCTTCTGGTTATTGTTATGGACGCCTTTACGGTATCCCGAAAAGTCGTCATCCGATCAGAAGTTGAGCTATATTATCAGGTTTTCCCCCATCAAGAAGAGAACATGGATAAGATTCTCATTCGCGGCGCGCGAACTCACAATCTGAAAAATATCGATCTGGAACTCCCCCGCGAGAAGCTGATCGTCTTGACCGGCCTCTCCGGCTCTGGCAAGTCCTCTCTCGCCTTTGACACCATCTATGCGGAAGGACAACGACGCTATGTCGAGTCACTCTCCGCCTACGCGCGACAGTTCCTTTCGGTGATGGAAAAGCCGGATGTGGACCATATTGAGGGGCTATCTCCTGCGATCTCCATCGAACAGAAGTCAACCTCGCACAATCCCCGCTCGACGGTAGGGACCGTCACCGAGATCCACGACTACCTGCGACTACTCTATGCACGGGTCGGCACTCCCCACTGTCCACAACACGATACAGTACTGGAGGCACAGCCAGTGAGCCAGATGGTGGATCAGATTCTGGCACTGTCGGAGGGGAGCAAGATCCTGCTGCTGGCCCCACTGGTACGAGGGCGAAAAGGGGAACACACTCAGCTACTGGAGGAGCAACGCGCTAGTGGCTACCTCCGGGTTCGCATCGACGGCGCACTGCATGAGCTGGACCAGCTCCCAGCGCTGGATGGGCGAAAAAAGCACACCATTGAGGTGGTGGTCGACCGGCTCAAGGTGCGCCCAGACATCCGTCAGCGGCTGGCAGAGTCTCTGGAGACTGCCATCACGCTCTCTGAGGGGCTCGCCTCAGTTTCATTGATGGAGGAACCCGAGAAGACTTTGCTCTCCTTCTCCGCCCATTTCAGCTGCCCAGATTGTGGATACAGCCTGGATGAGCTGGAACCTCGCCTCTTTTCATTCAATAATCCTGCCGGTGCCTGCAGCAGCTGTGAGGGGCTGGGGATACAGCAGTTTCTCGACCCGGATCGAGTCGTCGGCCACCCCGAACTCTCCCTCTCTGGCGGTGCGGTCCGTGGCTGGGATCGTCGCAATGGCTGGTACTATCAGACCCTGAAATCTCTCGCCAACCACTACCAATTTGATCTGGAGACCCCTTTTGAACAGCTTCCGGAAGAGATTCGACAGGCTGTGCTCTACGGCTCCGATGGAGAGGTGATCGAATTCAGCTACTTCAACAGTCGTGGTGGTGTTACCCGAAAAGAGCACCCTTTCGAGGGAATCATCCCCAATATGGAGCGCCGTTACCGAGAGAGCGACTCCAGTCGAGTCCGGGAAGAGCTCTCCAAATTCCTCAATAACCGATCCTGCCCCGACTGCAATGGCAGCCGTCTGCGCAAAGAGGCACGCCACGTCTTTATCGGTGAGCGTCCCCTCCATGCCATCAGCCAGCTCTCCATTGGGGATGCCGCACAGTTCTTTGAACAGCTTGCATTGCCTGGGTGGCGCGGTGAAGTGGCAAACAAGATCGTCAAAGAGATCTCGGAACGACTTGGATTTCTGGTCAATGTCGGCCTCAACTACCTCTCATTGGAACGTAGCGCCGACACCCTCTCTGGCGGTGAAGCGCAACGCATCCGCCTCGCCAGCCAGATTGGTGCCGGACTGGTGGGCGTGATGTATGTCTTGGACGAACCCTCCATTGGACTCCATCAGCGAGACAATCAGCGACTCCTCAACACCCTGACCCGGCTACGAGACCTCGGGAACACCGTCATCGTCGTAGAACATGATGAGGATGCGATTCGTAGCGCCGACTTCGTGGTCGATATTGGCCCCGGTGCAGGCACCCATGGCGGCCACATTGTCGCTCACGGCACACCACAGCAGGTGATTGAGAATACCCAATCCCTGACCGGACAGTATCTCTCCGGGATTCGCTCTATCCACCCCCCAAAAAGGCGCACTCAAACTCGAAACGGGCAAGAGCTGATGATTCAAGGGGCAAGCGGAAATAATCTGAAATCAATCAATGTTGCCTTCCCGGCAGGGTTGATGATCTGCGTCACCGGGGTCTCGGGATCCGGCAAGTCGACCTTGATCAACGACACCCTCTACCGCGCCGCAGCACAACAGATCAACCGCTCCAGAGAGGAGCCCGCAGCTCACACCACCATTGAAGGGCTGGAGCTGTTCGACAAAGTGGTCAATATCGATCAGAGCCCAATTGGACGCACCCCGCGCTCTAATCCCGCCACCTACACCGGGCTCTTCACCCCGATTCGCGACCTCTTTTCAGGCACCGAGGAGTCTCGTGCCCGTGGTTATACCCCAGGGCGCTTCTCCTTCAATGTCAAAGGGGGGCGCTGTGAGGCGTGCCAGGGAGATGGGGTGATCCGGGTAGAGATGCATTTCCTTGCCGATATCTATGTCCCTTGTGATGTCTGCAAAGGCAAACGCTATAACCGGGAAACCCTGGAGGTGAAGTACAAAGGGAAGAGCATCAATGAGGTGCTGGAGATGACCGTTGAGGAGGCACGCACCTTCTTCGATCCCGTTCCCACCATCGCCAAGAAGCTACAGACCTTGATGGATGTGGGGTTGAGCTATATCCGTCTCGGCCAGAATGCCACGACCCTCTCTGGCGGCGAGGCACAACGAGTGAAGCTCTCGCGTGAACTCTCCAAACGGGACACCGGACAGACCCTCTATATCCTCGACGAGCCCACCACCGGACTCCACTTTCACGACATTGAGCAGCTGCTTCAGGTACTCCACCGACTACGAGACCACGGTAATACCATCGTGGTGATTGAGCACAACCTGGATGTCATCAAGACCGCCGACTGGATCATCGATCTTGGCCCAGAGGGGGGCGCGGGCGGCGGAACCATTGTGGCAACGGGAACCCCAGAGCAGATTGCACAGCACTCCGAATCCCATACTGGGTACTATCTCAAACCCCTTCTCTATCCCCTCTAGAACTCGCTCCTTTCCAGCTTCTCACGTTGCAACCTGCGATTGACTCGCAGGCTATTGGCCCATTCACTGGAGAAATCTTTCTGCATTTGACGGTTGATCATTGCCGTGATCAGCATCGCAATCAGTGCGCCCAGACTGGCCAGCGCCATATCCTTGTGGGCATCCCAGATATCCCCCTGGATTCCAAGAAAGGCCATCCCCAGATCACCAGCAACCATTTCGGCCACAATCCACTCCAATAGCTCGAAGAACATCGAGCTCGACATGGTGAGATCCAGCGGCAGAAAATAGCCCCAGAACCCACGCACATTGGCGACGTAGAGAAAAATTTCACGGATGGGATAGGCGATCAGTAGACCATAGAGGAAGTGAACCAGACGATCAAAGTGGTTGCGCTCCCAGCCCAGCGCCTCGTTCAAGCTAAATCCAGTCAGTGACTGGAACCAGCGATCGTAAGGAACCTCTGAGTAAGTATAGTGCGCGCCAATCTCATGGATCGCCAGAAAGAGGAAGATCATCACATAAGAGGGGGTCGAGAAAGGGAGAGAGCGATGCCCATAGAGGAGCAGCGGCACCAGCAGAATCACCAGAAGATTCTCTAATAACCAATCTGATGGGTAGAGTGGTGCAATGGCCAGGACAGTCCACTCCAACATGAACAACAGAAACAGCGTATAGAAGACCTTACTTCTTCGCAGCCCCACTCATCCTCTCCTCAATCTTGATCGCTCGATTCACAATAGAGTGAGCGTAAACCGAAATGGCCGATATTCAAAATCATTCTCTCCACCATTGATCAACTCTTGACTCATCATCCGCCATCGACAACCATTGAAAAGGTATGAAATCGGGAAAACCCTATCAGGGCGGCTGTCTCTGTGGCGCCATTCGCTACCAGATCGATGCGTTTGGGCCAAGAATTGCCCACTGTCACTGCACCATGTGCCAACGCTTTCATGGCGCGGC
>CAZKCT010000029.1:7858-22172 GCA_964551545.1 uncultured Piscirickettsiaceae bacterium
GGCCAAGAATTGCCCACTGTCACTGCACCATGTGCCAACGCTTTCATGGCGCGGCCTTTTCTACTTTTGGAGAGGTACAGTCAGAGCACTTCAAGTGGCTACAGGGCAGAGCCGCACTTCAGAGCTACGAAGCAGAGAATGGAACGATCCGCCAGTTCTGCGTCCACTGCGGTTCCAGCCTGCTGTTTCTCTCCCCCTATAACAGGAAGAATGGCACCATTGAGGTCGCCATTGCCACGCTGGATGACCCTCAATCCCTTGAGCCAGATGCACATATTTATACATCAACCCAGGTACCGTGGTTCAAGCTCTGCGACGATCTACCGCAACACCCGGAATATCGCCCGGACGACACACAATAAAAAAGGCCGGTAGTAACCGGCCTTTTGTGGAAAGCGAAGCGCTGTTTACTCCTCGATTTCCTCGAACTCCTCTTCCTCAACCTCAGGGATCGGACGGTCAACCAGTTCAACCAGTGCCATTGGGGCTTTGTCACCGGCACGGAAGCCTGCCTTGAGAATACGGACGTAGCCTCCAGGGCGGTCTGTATAACGTGGACCCAGCTCATTGAAGAGCTTGGTTACCATTTCACGGTCACGCATCCGGTCGAATGCAAGACGACGGTTGGAAACCGAGTCGCTCTTGGCCAATGTAATCAGCGGCTCCGCAACGCGACGCAGCTCCTTGGCTTTAGGCAGGGTAGTACGAATCATCTCGTGTTGAAACAGCGAGTTGCTCATATTTCGGAACATCGCCTTACGATGGCTGCTGTTCCGGTTTAGTTGTCTTCCACTATGACGATGACGCATGATCTTTTCCGTTACTTCGTTCAATCACCGCAAGCAATGCGGTCTGTTCAATTATGCTGATTCTTTCTCTTCACGAATGCTGGCAGGTGGCCAGTTCTCGAGACGAACCCCAAGAGAAAGTCCGCGAGATGCCAGAACATCCTTAATCTCATTGAGAGACTTCTTACCCAGATTTGGTGTTCTCAGCAACTCAGTCTCTGTGCGCTGAATAAGATCACCAATATAGTAGATCGCCTCTGCCTTCAGACAGTTTGCTGAACGAACTGTCAGCTCCAGATCATCTACTGGGCGCAGAAGAATTGGATCTACTTCTGGCTCTGGCTCCGCACTCACCTCATCCTCTTCCTCTGCGTGAAGCTCTACGAAGGACTCCAGCTGAGTCTGCAGAATAGTGGCTGCACGACGAATTGCCTCTTCTGGGTCGATCGTGCCATTGGTCTGCAGATCAATCACCAGGCGATCCAGGTCAGTACGCTGCTTGAGGCGTGCGGCCTCAACGCTATAACTGACACGATCAATTGGGCTGTAGGAAGCATCCAGACGGAGTGTGCCGATCGCTGTACTCTCTTCCTCGCTAGTGCGCTCGGTTGCTGGCTGATAGCCACGACCGGTGGTCACTTTCAAGGTCATATTGAGTGCAACGTTGGCATCAGTCACATTAGCGATCACGTGATCTGGGTTGATGATTTCAACATCATCGCCCGAAATATCACCTGCAACCACAGGACCTGCGCCATTACTCTTCAGCGTAAGCTCTGCCTCAGAGTGGGCATTCAGGCTAATTGCCACGCCTTTGAGGTTAAGGAGGATATCGATGACATCTTCCTGAACTCCTTCAATCGCAGAGTACTCATGATTGACACCATCAATCAGTACCTCTGTAATTGCACTACCGTGCATGGAGGAGAGCAGGATACGACGCAGTGCGTTCCCCAGTGTGTGCCCAAAACCACGCTCTAGCGGCTCGATCGCAACCTGAATATGGTTGGTATCGACATTCTTGATGTTGGCCAGCTTTGGCTTCAGGAAATCTTTTACGGATCCTTGCATCTCTGATCGTTCCTTAATAATTACAGCGACTACGACTTAGGCGGACTACTTGGAGTAGAGCTCGACAATAAGATGCTCGTTGATCTCAGCAGAGAGATCAGAACGCTCAGGAACACTCTTAAAGGTCCCCTCCATCTTGTCGCTACTCACATCAATCCACTCTGCCTCTTCACGGGTCTGCGGAGCAAGCTGCAGCGCCATCTTGATGCGCTCCTGCTTCTTCGCCTTCTCACGGATAGAGACCACATCCTCAGCCTTCAGCTGATAGGAAGGGATGCTCAGTACGTTACCGTTCACCAGAATCGCCTTGTGGTTGATCAACTGGCGCGCCTCGGCACGTGTGGAACCAAAGCCCATACGATAGACTACGTTATCCAAACGGCACTCAAGGATCTGCAGCAGGTTCTCACCTGTAGAGCCTTTACGACGTGCAGCCTCTTTGTAGTAGCTACGGAACTGCTTCTCCATCAACCCATAGGTACGACGAACTTTCTGCTTCTCACGCAGCTGCAACGCATAGTCAGACAAGCGTGGGCGACGAGCACCTGCTCCATGCTGACCAGGCAGCTGGTCTGGCTTACACTTGGTCTCCAGCGCGCGCAGCCCGCTCTTCAATCCAAGATCGGTTCCCTCACGGCGGGAAAGCTTACATTTAGGTCCTGTATATTTAGCCACAGTATCTATCTCCTATCACAATCCGTTATACGCGGCGTTTTTTCGGTGGACGACAGCCATTATGAGGCAGCGGGGTCACATCAGTAATGCTGTTAATGCGAATACCAATATTGTTCAACGCACGAACAGAAGACTCACGGCCTGGGCCTGGGCCTTTGATGCGGACATCAACAGACTTCACGCCATACTCTTGTGCCTGTGTGCCGGCACGCTCCGCTGCAACCTGGGCCGCAAAAGGTGTGCTCTTTCTGGAACCACGGAAACCGCTGCCGCCAGAAGTCGCCCAGCAAAGGGTATCCCCTTTACGATCAGTAATGGTGATGATGGTGTTATTGAATGTCGCATGTACATGCACAACCCCCTCGGGGACATTCTTTTTCACCTTTTTACGCTTTGAAGCAGCTGCCTTTGCCATAAAACTCTATAACCTATAATTTAATAAAACGTGATTTTGTGTGAAGCCGCTTATCGCTTAATTGGCTTCTTGGGTCCCTTACGGGTGCGTGCATTGTTCTTGGTATTTTGACCGCGAACAGGCAGGCCACGACGATGGCGGATACCACGATTGGTTCCCATATCCATCAAACGCTTGATATTCATGGAGATCTCACGACGAAGATCACCTTCTACAGTAAGCTTTCCAACCACACCACGAATCGTCTCCAACTGACTCTCGTCAAGGTCGCGAATCTTGGCATTTGCATCGACATTTGCCGCTGCGCAAATACTGTAGGCACGGGTCCGACCCACTCCATAAATGGAGGTCAGTGCAACCCATGCATGTTTGTTATCAGGTACATTTACACCCGCAATACGTGCCATCTGGCTCTTCTCCTAAATCATCCGTTCACGCGGAAAGGCGCGAAAGGATACCGACTCTAACTACAAAAATCAACTACCATCGACAACACAATTAGCCTTGACGCTGTTTGTGCTTCGGGTCTTTGCTACAAATCACTCGTACAACACCGTTACGGCGGACTACCTTGCAGTGCTGACACATTTTCTTCACTGATGCGCGAACTTTCATTTTCTTACTCCAGAACTTCTCTTAATCTGCGACTAGGCGCTAAATGCCGCTTCGACCATACCCTTTCAGATTGGCCTTCTTCATCAGTCCGTCATACTGATGAGAGAGCAGGTGCGACTGAACCTGAGAGATAAAATCCATGATCACTACAACAATAATGAGCAGTGAAGTACCACCAAAGTAGAACGGCACATTCCACTTGATGATCAGGAACTCTGGCAGCAGGCTCACCGCAGTGATATAGCCAGCACCAATCAGGGTCAGACGGGTCATCACCTTATCAATATACTTTGCCGTCTGCGCTCCAGGACGAATCCCAGGGATAAATGCGCCAGACTTTCTCAAATTATCAGCTGTCTCCTTCGGGTTAAATACCAAAGCGGTATAGAAGAAACAGAAAAAGATAATCGCAACCGCGTAGAGCGCAACATAGAGTGGCTGCCCTGGAGAGAGAGTAGTCGCTAGATCTTTCATCCAACTCATCCCCTCACCGCTACCAAACCAGCTTCCCATGGTTGCCGGGAAGAGGATGATACTGGAGGCAAAAATAGGCGGAATCACACCTGCCATATTAACCTTCAGCGGCAGGTGACTGCTCTGCCCCGAATACATCCGATTCCCACGCTGCTGCTTGGCATAGTTGACCGTAATACGACGCTGTCCGCGCTCTACAAAAACCACAAATGCTGTAACCAAGATCGCACCAACAAACAGTACCAATACTGTGATGGGGTGCATCTCACCGGTCCGTGCCAATTCCATGGTGCCACCGACCGCAGAAGGCAACCCTGCAACAATACCGGCAAAGATAATCAGCGAAATACCATTACCAATCCCACGCTCAGTGATCTGCTCACCCAGCCACATCAGGAACATGGTTCCAGTTACCAATGTCGTGACTGCAACAAAACGGAATGCCAGACCTGGATCGATCACCACATTCATGCCACCAGCAGATTGTGACTCCAGCGCAATGGATATCCCCAGCGCCTGGAACGTTGCCAATACCAATGTGCCGTAGCGAGTATATTGTGTAATCTTGCGACGGCCTGCCTGCCCCTCTTTCTTCAGCTGCTCCAGCTTCGGAGAGGTCACCGTCAACAGATTCATGATGATCGATGCGGAGATGTAGGGCATAACCCCCAGAGCAAATAGACTCAAACGCATCAATGCACCACCAGAGAACATGTTAAACATGTCCAGGATCGTGCCAGATTGCGCATCAAACATCGCCTGCAAGGCGACTGGATTAATTCCAGGAACCGGAACGTGAGCACCCATGCGATAAACAATAATCGCACCGATCACGAACAGTAGACGCGACTTCAGCTCACCGAGCTTATCAGCGCCTCCTCCCATTGCCGGTTTGCGTGCCATCAATCAAGATCCAGTCGAACAGTAACCGAGTTACTCTTCGATCTTTCCGCCTGCTGCCTCAATCGCAGCACGCGCACCTGGCGTCACCGCCAGACCAGAGACCGTAACAGCCTTGGTGATCTCACCAGAAGCAATCACTTTGACACGCTTGATGTCGTGACCAACAATATTGGCCGCTTTCAGCGCCAGCAGATCAACGGTATCACCCGCTTTCTCCAGCTCATGCAGACGAACTTCGGCAACATAACGAGCCGTACGGGAGTTAAAACCCACCTTCGGCAGACGACGTTGCAGTGGCTGCTGGCCACCCTCAAAACCAACTTTGTGGAAACCGCCAGAGCGAGACTTCTGTCCTTTGTGCCCACGGCCACAGGTCTTACCCGTGCCAGAGCCAATACCACGCCCTACGCGCTTTGCTGTTTTCTTTGCACCTTCAGCAGGCTTGATCGTATTGAGACGCATGATTCAATCCTCAATCTTCAGCATGTAGCTGATCTTGTTAATCATTCCACGATTCTCGGGTGTATCAGAAACGCTTACTGTCTGATGCATCTTGCGAATCCCAAGCCCTGCTGCACAAGCCTTGTGAGCAGGAAGACGACCGATCAGGCTCTTGACCAGTGTCACTGTAACTGTGTTGTTCTCTGCCATGACGCTCTACCCCAGAATTTCTTCAACTGTCTTGCCGCGTTTCGCTGCAATCTGCTCAGGGCTATTCATATCAGTCAGGCCCTTGATGGTTGCTCGAACCACATTGATTGGGTTGGATGAACCGTTACGCTTTGCCAGTACATTATGAACACCGACAACCTCGAATACAGCGCGCATCGCACCACCAGCAATAATGCCGGTACCTTCAGAGGCAGGCTGCATGTAGACGTCTGCTGCACCATGACGCGCACGGATTGGGTACTGCAGCGTACCGCCGTCCAACTGAACACTCTTCATGTTACGACGCGCACGCTCCATCGCCTTCTGAATCGCCAGAGGCACCTCACGGGCCTTGCCGTAACCGAAGCCAACCTTGCCATTTCCGTCACCCACCACAGTCAGTGCAGTGAAAGAGAAAATACGTCCACCCTTAACCGTCTTTGCAACACGATTAACGGCAACGAGCTTCTCCATCATGTCATCGTCGTTTTCTTTCTTGAACTGTTTATCTGCCATGTTCGGTTTCCTAAATTTCTAAGCAGTGCACTTACGGTGATTAAAACTCGAGACCATTCTCACGGGCTGCATCGGCCAACGCCTTGATACGTCCGTGATACTTGAAACCAGAGCGATCAAATGCAACACGAGTCACTCCTGCTTCTTTGGTACGTTCAGCAATCATCTTTCCAACCGTAGCTGCCGCTGCAGCGTTTCCGGTACTTCCAGCAGAGCGAACCTCAGAAAGTACAGTAGATGCAGTGGCAACCACCTTGGAATCACTATCGATCACCTGCGCATAGATATGACGAGGCGTACGGTGAACCGTCAGGCGAGGAACGCCCAGCTCCTTAATCTTTGCACGTGTACGTCTTGCGCGACGCAGTCTAGTCTGCTTCTTATCCATTGAACAATCCTATAACCAATCCAGGCATCTTTACTGTGATAATTATTTCTTCTTCGCTTCCTTACGGATTACATACTCATCCGTATAGCGAACACCCTTACCCTTGTAAGGCTCAGGTGGACGGAAGGCACGAATCTCTGCCGCAACCTGTCCAACTTTCTGTTTGTCAGCACCCTTGACGACGATCTCAGTCGCAGACGGGGTCTCAATGGTAATTCCCTCAGGAATTGGGTAAGCCACTGGGTGTGAGAAACCAAGCGTGAGGTCCAGGTTCTTTCCGGCAGCCTTGGCACGATAACCAACGCCAATCAGGGTCAGCTTCTTCTCAAAACCCTTGCTCACACCAACCACCATATTATTGATGAGTGCACGCATGGTGCCCGCCATGGCAACCGTCTCTTTACCACCCTTGGCAGCGACGCGAACGGTATTTCCTTCCTGCTCAACACCAACAGTCTCATGAACTTCATAGTCGAAGTTTCCGTTGGCACCCTTGATCTGAATCTTCTGTCCACTGACAGAGACCTCTACACCAGCAGGAATCTCGACAGGGGCATTTGCAACTCTAGACATCTCGATTTACCTAAATATTGTAATTAATAGACAAAGCAGATTACTTCACCACCCAGCCCTGCAGCACGTGCTGCACGATCGGTCATCAAACCGCCTGGGGTAGAGATAATTGCAATTCCGAGACCACCATTGACTGCAGGCAGTTCACTTTTCCCTTTATAGGTACGCAGACCAGGACGACTGATTCGCTTCATCATTTCGATGACCGGGCGACCCTGGAAGTACTTGAGTTCAATCTTCAGCTCTGCCTTACCGCCCGCCTCAGCGACGGAGTAATCAGAGATATAACCTTCCTCTTTCATCACATCGGCAATCGCCTTCTTCATCTTCGAGGAGGGCATGGATACAATCTGCTTCTCCACAGCGAGGGCATTACGAATGCGGGTCAACATGTCCGCGATGGGGTCTTGCATACTCATCTTGATCTATTCCAAAAACTTGCTTCGTTAGTCACAAAAATGGTTTACCAGCTGGCCTTTCTCAGCCCTGGAACGTCTCCACGCATGGTTGCCTCACGCAGCTTGTTACGGCTCAGGCCGAACTTTCTGTAGAAGCCGTGTGGACGACCCGTCAAACTACAACGATTATGCTGGCGGGCTGGGCTGGAGTCTCTAGGCAGCATATTGAACTTGCGTCGCGCTGCTCCACGCTCTTCAGCAGAAAGCTCTTGGTCGAGCATCTTGCTCCTCAGCTCTGCACGCTTCGCTGCATACTTCTTCACCAACTTTTCGCGGCGTAGCTCACGTTGAATCATTGAGGTCTTGGCCATGCTTACTCTTCCTATACTCTATTAGTTCTTGAAGGGGAAGTTCATTGCTGCGAGCAACGCCTTACCTTCTTCATCATTCTTTGCAGTTGTGACAACACTGATATCCAGACCACGTAGCGCATCTACCTTGTCATAATCGATCTCAGGGAAGATGATCTGCTCAGTAACACCCATGCTGTAGTTACCACGACCATCGAAAGACTTGCCATTGAGACCACGGAAGTCACGAATACGTGGAATCGAGATGTGAATCAGGCGATCGAGAAACTCATACATCTGCTCACTGCGCAGCGTGACCTTACAGCCAATCGGCCAGCCATCACGAATTTTGAACCCTGCGATGGAGAGACGAGCCAGTGTCTTCACAGGCTTCTGTCCAGCAATTTTCTCCATATCCGCCAGTGCATTATCAAGAATCTTCTTGTCACCAGTGGCCTCACCAACACCCATATTGAGGGTAATCTTGGTGATTTTTGGTACTTCCATCACACTCGAGTAACCGAACTGCTCCTTGAGCTGGTTGATTACGGTGTTGTTGTAATGATCTTTACTGATACTCATGACTCAATTCCTTATGCGTCGACCACTTCACCGTTGGATTTGAAGTAGCGAACCTTGCGACCATCATCCAGTGTCTTAAAGCCCACACGATCAGCCTTGCCCGTTGCATTGTTATAGAGCGCAACATTCGAGAGATGAATAGACATCTCTTTCTCAACAATGCCACCAGCAACTCCGAGATTCGGGTTTGGCTTAGTGTGCTTCTTCGCCATATTGACACCATCAACGATGACACGATCCTTCTCCTGGATTACGCGTGCAACGGTGCCTCTCTGCCCTTTGTCTTTTCCGGTGAGGACGACAACCTCATCACCTTTTTTGATCTTGCGCATGTTGCTATCTCTAAAATCTTTGTTAAATCACTTCTGGAGCCAGTGAAACAATCTTCATGAACTTCTTATTACGTAGCTCACGCGTCACTGGGCCAAAGATACGGGTACCAATTGGCTCATGCTTACTATTAAGCATGACCGCCGCATTACCGTCGAAACGGATCAGCGAACCATCGGGGCGACGAACGCCCTTACGGGTACGAACCACAACGGCATTGTAGACATCGCCCTTCTTCACCTTGCCACGAGGAATTGCCTCTTTGACACTCACCTTGATGATGTCACCAATTCCAGCATAACGACGCTTTGAGCCACCCAATACCTTGATGCACATGACCTTCTTCGCACCGCTGTTATCGGCGACAGTCAATGTGGATTGCATCTGAATCATTGCTCTACTCCAAACTTCAATCTGTTTCTATTGTTCGAATCTGCTTTAGATGGCAGGCGCAGCCTCAACCACCTCAACCAAACGGAAAGATTTGGTCTTGGAAAGAGGACGACACTCCTCAATCTTCACCACATCACCCTCGTTACACTGGTTGTTCTCATCATGGGCGTGCAACTTGGTTGAACGCTTGATGAATTTCTTGTAGATCGGATGTTTCACCTGACGCTCGACCATTACTGTGATGCTCTTGTCACCCTTATTGGAAACAACGCGACCGGTAATGGTACGTGCACTTTTTGTCTGCTCACTCATGATGCGGCACCTTTCATCTCATTCATGACGGTCTTAACCCGGGCAATATTACGGCGCACCTTCTTCATCTGACTACTATCGTTCAGCTGATTGGTCGCCTTCTGCATCCGCAGATTGAATTGCTCACGAAGCATACCCTGCAGCTCTTCCTGCAGTTCTGCCTCACTCTTCTCTTTCAGTTCACTTGCTTTCATCACTACACCTTACAGCGGAGTTCGTGCCACAAAAGTGGTCGATACTGGCAACTTTGCGGCAGCCAGCTTGAATGCCTCGCGGGCCTGCTCTTCAGAAACGCCCTCGATCTCATACAGCATCTTTCCAGGCTGGATCTGCGCAACCCAATACTCGACGTTACCCTTACCCTTACCTTGACGAACCTCAAGAGGCTTCTTGGTAATTGGCTTGTCAGGGAAGATACGGATGGTCAACTTACCACCACGCTTTACCTGACGAGTAATCGTACGACGTGCAGCCTCAATCTGACGGGCAGTGATGCGGCCACGGCCAGTCGCCTTCAGGCCAAACTCGCCAAAACTGACAGAGTTACCATTCTGCGCAAGGCCACGGTTTCTACCCTTGTGCTGCTTGCGGAATTTTGTTCTTTTCGGTTGAAGCATTGCTCTTCTTCCCTATCTCTTAACAATCAAACCTAACAGTCAATTAAGACTCGCTCTTTTCAGCGCTTTCTGAAGCACCTTGAGCAGCAACGGCGCTGTCATAGACTTCGCCCTTAAACAGCCATACCTTGATACCAATAATGCCGTAGGTAGTATTGGCCTCAGCAAAACCGTAATCAATATCGGCACGTAGAGTGTGCAGAGGGACTCGACCCTCACGATACCATTCAGTACGTGCAATCTCGGCACCATTCAGGCGACCCGCAACGTTAATCCGGATCCCCTTGCCACCAAGGCGCATGGTGTTTCCAACCGCACGCTTCATCGCACGACGGAACATGATTCGTTTCTCAAGCTGCTGAGCAATCCCTTCAGCAACCAGCTGCGCATCCAGCTCAGGCTTGCGGATCTCTTCAATATTGATTTGAACAGGGATCCCCATCTTGGCCGTCACTTCACGACGCAGCTTCTCAATATCCTCACCTTTCTTACCAATCACAATACCTGGACGGGCAGTGTGGATAGTAATGCGGGCATTTCCGGATGGACGCTCGATCTGAATTCGGCTTACAGAAGCCTGCGCTAAACGCTGCTTCAGAAAATCACGAATGGCGAGATCATCATGCAGCTGGTTTGCATAGTCTTTGCTGTCTGCATACCAGGTGGAGTTCCAGTCCTTGATATAACCGAGACGATATCCAATTGGATGTACTTTTTGACCCATTCCGCTCTTCCTCAGCGATCTGACACAGCCACACTAATGTGGCTAGTTCGTTTAAGAATTCGATTCGCGCGCCCCTTGGCACGTGGCTGAATTCGCTTGTAAGTTGGTCCCTCATCGACAAATGCAGTCGAGACCTTCAACTCGTCGATATCGGCACCCTCATTATGCTCTGCATTAGCGATCGCAGAGTTGAGAATCTTGCCAACAATATGTGCCGCCTTCTTATTGCTGAAGCGCAGCAAATCTACAGCCTTCTCAACAGGAAGGCCGCGGATCTGATCGACAACCAGGCGTACCTTCTGCGCAGAGATTTTTGCATTTTTAAGCTTTGCAACCGTTTCCATGATCTCTACCCTTATCTCTTCGCTTTCTTGTCTGCAGCGTGGCCACGGTAGGTACGAGTCAATGCAAACTCGCCCAGCTTGTGCCCAACCATATTCTCATTGATCAGAACAGGTACATGCTGACGGCCGTTATGGATAGCGATCGTCAAACCAATCATCTCTGGCATGACCATTGATCTTCTAGACCAAGTCTTGATGGGACGACGCTCATTATTCTCAACAGCTTTCTTCACCTTGCCGCGAAGATGCTCGTCAATGAATGGCCCTTTTTTAATTGAACGTGGCACGTTTTAATCCTCGTTTCAGTTACTCTTTCTTTAATCGATTTGGTTATTTCTTGTTCCGGCGACGGACAATGTATTGATCCGTGCGCTTGTTGGAACGAGTCTTATAACCCTTGGTTGGCATACCCCATGGGGATACTGGGTGACGACCACCTGAGGTACGACCCTCACCACCGCCATGCGGATGATCCACCGGATTCATCGCAACACCACGAACGGTTGGACGTACACCACGCCAGCGAGAAGCACCCGCTTTACCCAGCTTACGCAGTGAGTGCTCACCATTACTCACCTCACCGATGGTTGCGCGGCAATCAAGAGAGATCTTGCGCATTTCACCTGAGCGGAGACGCAGTGTAGCGTGTGCACCCTCTTTTGCAACATACTGTGCAGAAGTTCCTGCAGAACGTGCAATCTGCGCGCCCTTTCCAGGCTTCAGCTCGATACAGTGAACCGTGGTACCCAAAGGCATATCACGCAGTGCCATGGTGTTACCAATCTTGATCTCTGCACCACTACCAGACATCAGTGGAGTGCCAGCGCTCACGCCCTTTGGCGCGATGATGTAACGACGCTCACCATCCGCATACAGTACCAATGCAATGTTTGCAGTACGGTTTGGATCATACTCAAGGCGCTCAACCTTGGCTGGAATGCCATCTTTGTTGCGCTTAAAATCAATGACGCGATAACGCTGCTTGTGACCACCACCACGATGACGGGTAGTGATACGACCTGCATTGTTACGGCCACCATTCTTTGATTTCTTTGCAACCAGTGCCTCATGAGGCTTGCCCTTGTGAAGCTCTGCATTCTTTACAGAGACGACAAAACGGCGTCCTGGTGAGGTGGGTTTAGATTTTACGATTGCCATCTTTCTATCCCTTCAAACTTATTCGGCGCCCAGGAAATCGATTTCCTGTCCTTCGCTCAGCGTAACAAAAGCCTTCTTCCAGCTCGCACGCTTGCCCAGCTTCATGCCACTACGCTTGGTTTTACCCTTCACGTTGCTGATGGTGACGCCATCAACCTTGACATCAAACATCATCTCAACCGCAGCCTTCACCTCTGGCTTGCTGGCATCTTTGACAACCTTGAATACATACTGGTTACGCAATTCAGCGGCCATCGCACTCTTCTCAGTCACGTGTGGCGCGAGCACTACTTTCATCAAACGTTCTTGGGTCATGCCAGTGCCTCCTCAATCTGCTTCAGCGCAGACTCGCTCATCAATACATTGTCATAAGAGACCAGGCTCACTGGATCCATCGCAGTAACGTCCGTCACACCAACATGTGGCAAGTTACGCGCGGAGAGGTAAAGATTCTCATCCACCTCACCAGAGACAAGCAACACGTTGTCGATTCCCATGCCATTCAATGCACTATTCAGCGCTTTGGTCTTTGGGCCTTCAATCACAAGATCAGCAACCACCGTCAGGCGCTCCTGGCGAACCAGCTCAGAGAGAATCGAGCGCATCGCAGCACGATACATCTTACGATTCACCTTCTGCTCATAGTTCCGTGGACGTGCAGCAAAAGTCACACCACCACTTCTCCAGATTGGGCTACGGCTGGTACCTGCACGAGCACGGCCTGTACCTTTCTGACGCCAAGGCTTCGCACCACCTCCACGCACATCAGAACGAGTCTTCTGTTGTGCTGTACCAGAACGGGCACCCGCCTGGTAAGCAGTCACGACCTGATGGATCAGTGCCTCATTGTAATCTGCAGCAAAAGCAACATCCGACACAGAAACCTTGGATGCTTCATTACCTGCAGGAAAATCACGTACATTCAATTCCATGATTTAACTCCTTACTTCGCCTTGACCGCAGGCTTGATCACCAGATCACCGCCCTTTGCGCCAGGCACAGCACCTTTAATCAGAATCAGGTTGCGCTCAGCATCAATGCGAACGACTTCAAGATTCTGCGCGGTGCGCTGTACATTACCCATATGACCAGACATCTTCTTACCCTTGAACACACGTCCAGGAGTCTGACACTGACCAATTGAACCATTCGAACGGTGAGAGATAGAGTTACCATGCGTGTTGTCCAGGCCACTAAAGTTGTGACGCTTGATACCACCCTGAAAACCAAAACCACGATTCACGCCGGTGACGTCAACCATCTGGCCAGTCTCAAAAATAGAGCTCTCTACTGAAGCACCCGCCTCATAGTTGGCAACCTCTTCACCATCCAGGCGGAACTCCCAGAGACCACGACCCGCTTCTACACCCGCCTTGGCGAAGTGCCCAGCCATAGGCTTGGTTACACGGGAAGCCCTACGCGCACCTGTCGTTACCTGAATCGCGTTATAGCCATCTGTCTCATCCGTCTTCACCTGAGTGATACGGTTTGGCTCTACCTCAATCACGGTCACGGGAACCGATGCACCTGCCTCGGTGAACACCCGGCTCATTCCGACCTTACGACCTACAAGTCCGATTGACATCTCTAAATCCTCTCTTCTCTATCTCTTTACTATCAAGAAAGCTTGATCTGTACATCAACGCCAGCTGCGAGATCGAGTTTCATCAGTGCATCAACGGTCTTATCCGTTGGGTCAACGATGTCCATCATTCGCTTGTGGGTGCGTAGTTCGTACTGATCACGCGCGTCTTTATTGACGTGTGGCGAGGTCAGAACTGTAAAACGCTCTTTCTTTGTTGGAAGCGGGATCGGACCACGGACTTGTGCCCCGGTACGCTTAGCCGTCTGCGCAATTTCGCGTGCAGATTGATCGATTAGACGATAATCAAACGCTTTAAGACGGATACGAATTCTCTGTCCAGCCATTTACTTTTACTCAATCAGTCGTTATTCAGTGATGATTCGAAGCAGTCGTATGCTTATTCGATAATCTTAGAAACCACACCAGAACCTACAGTTCGGCCACCCTCACGG
>CAZKCT010000030.1:0-21335 GCA_964551545.1 uncultured Piscirickettsiaceae bacterium
ATGGTTTGTATTTCAGTCACTATGGTGATAATTTTCCTGCAGAGGAGTCCCACAAGATTGGAGGAGCAATCCATTATGAAGAAGATCAATAAACTTTCAACCACCCTACTGTTGGGGGTGGTTGGTACAACGCTAGTCAGCGGCGCACACGCATTTGTCGATCCGGACGACTGGAGAATGAATAAGTGGGGGAACTGGCAGGATTGGCAAGGCCCGCCGGACATGAATGAATTGCGCAAAGATCAGTGGAGCGATCTCGACCAGTGGGGCCCCAATGGGTGGCAGACTCCGTGGGGTAGCCAGCCTTGGAGTGGAAATCGCGGCGGCTTTGGCAATATGCCTTGGGGCGGAAATCGTAGCAATTGGGGATCGATGCCATGGGGGGGTAATCGTGGTGGTTGGGGCAATATGCCCTGGGGTGGAAATCGAGGCAACTGGGGATCAGCGCCGTGGGGAAACCCTCGCTGGCAAGGTGCTTCTCCATATGGCTATGCGCCACAAGGGTGGAATGCTGTCCCTCCTCAGCCACAAGCCACTCCTGAGGCGCAACCCCCTCAGAAAGACCGCTATCCGACTCGCCCAGAGAGCACAGAGCCCGACGAGAAAGATGCTCTACTACTCAAAAATCGAAGCAAGTTCCAACGAACGGACTAAAACGAAAAAAGGGCAGCAAACGCTGCCCTTTTTCTTGGAATGAATGGTGCGAGCGGAGAGACTCGAACTCTCACACCTTGCGGCACCAGAACCTAAATCTGGCGTGTCTACCAATTCCACCACGCTCGCAAAAGTGGGGCGGATTATACAGAAAAATGGCCGATAACAAACGTTACCGACCACTCATTTTCAATCCCCATGAACGATCAAAGATCTCGAACGATGGTAAACGCCCCTCGTAGGTCACCCGGTTTGAACCCAGTTGCCTGATCCATCGGATAGAGATCCCGAATTGTTTTCAGTACCTCTGGAGCCACCAACTCACCATGACACGCCATGCAGGGCTTACCTGCAGGGATCGCCTTCATATAGCGGAACTGTTTGTGGCCATCCTGGGTCTCAACCATCTCGTGGTACTCCATCTTCATCATATCTTCTCCCGCAGATGCACGCGCCTCAAACTGCTGTAGCACTTTGATCTCCCATGCATCCGGGGCATTGACCGGGTTCCGCAAGCGCAGGCTGGTACGGCCAATTTCGTAACCCAAACGATTGGATTCACCCATGGTGATCGGCTGTGCATTCAGGTTACAGGCTGCAATTGCCTTGGATGGCCCCCCCGCCTTCATCGCTCCCACCAGCGTCCCCTTCAATGTCTTGAAGAGCTGTTTCACCGCAGCACGACTCTCCCCCACATACTGTGCTTCATTGGCCATTGCCAACGGTGATGCCGCAACCGAAGTTGCCAATACAACCGCTAGAATCTTCTTCATATTCCCGTTTCCTCTCTTTTTTATTAAAGTGCCGGTTTCACCACAGGGTTCCCCTGCTTGATCCAATGGGTGATCCCCTTCTTCACGTTATAGACATTTTTCCAGCCCAGCTCCTTGACCAGAGCCTGTGCCAACCGCCCCGTACGATTCCCTGTACGACAGATAATAATCACCCGATCCTCTACTGTGAAGCGCTTGAGAAATTTCTCACTGAAACCGGGATGGAGTCCACCCCGCTTGGTAAAGGCAGTAATCATCTCGGAACCCTCTACAATTCCGGTCTGCTTCCACTCCTCAGGGCGACGAATATCGACCAGTGTCACATCCCCTTTGGCCAACTCTGATTTCAGCCCCTCATTATCCAGGTCCGTGTAGCTAAGGATATCAATCAGCTCCACATCAAAGTGCAGGATAGAGTTAGCGGGAATGACAGAGACCGCGCGACTTCCATAGCCCATCTCTGGTGGAATCACCAGTTTGCGCTGTTCGCCACGCTTCATCCCTTTGACGCCATGATCCCACCCCTTGATCACCTGACCCGCACCCAGCGTAAAGGAGAATGGCTCGCCCCGGTCACGGCTGGAATCGAACTTAGTGCCATCGGTGAGTGTTCCTGTGTAGTGGACAAAGACTTCATCGCCCCACTTGGCTGCAACATCACCCTGCCCCTCTTTCACAGTAGTCACCTCAAACCCTTCGGTCACACCACTCACTGCATTGCCTTGGTCAGAACAGCCCGCCAGTAGCAGCGCCGAACAGAAAAGCATCGCCGTTTTCAACATCATTGTTTCATCTCCATAAATTCAATACAGTCTCAATCCAGTCGGCGATTCTATCTGCTGCTCTATGAGATTGGTAGGTGGTATCCTCTTCTCTTTCCACGTAACAGGATCACTTAGTCTATGACCACGCTCGGCACTCCCCTCTCATCTTCAGCAACCCGTGCACTACTCTGTGGCAGCGGTGAATTAGGCAAAGAGGTTGTGATCGAGCTGCAGCGCCTTGGCGTTGAGGTGATTGCAGTCGACCGCTATCCCAATGCACCCGCCATGCAGGTGGCACACCGTTCCCATGTGATCTCCATGCTGGATGGTGCCGCACTGCGTCGTGTCATTGAGGAAGAGCAGCCCGACCTCATCGTGCCAGAGATCGAGGCGATTGCCACAGAGACCTTGGTTGAACTGGAGCAGGAAGGGTTCACAGTGATTCCCACAGCACGAGCGGCCCAGTTGACGATGAACCGCGAGGGCATCCGCCGCCTTGCTGCAGAAGAGCTGGGACTGGAAACCTCACCCTATCGGTTCGCTGAAACCCATCAGGAGTACCTTGCTGCCATTGAGGAGATTGGCCTGCCTTGTGTTGTGAAGCCGATCATGTCCTCCTCGGGCAAAGGGCAGAGCACCATTCACAGTGAGGCAGACATCGAAAAGGCCTGGAGCTACTCACAAGAGGGCGGGCGTACTGGGGCGGGTCGCGTTATCATCGAGGGGTTTATCGATTTTGATTACGAGATCACCCTACTCACAGTGCGTCACAATGGTGGTACCAGCTACTGCCAGCCGATTGGCCATCGACAAGAAGATGGCGACTACCGGGAGTCATGGCAACCACAGGCGATGCCTTCTTCAGCGCTGGCTGCTGCTGAAGAGATGGCCAAAGAAATTACCGATGCGCTTGGTGGTCGAGGGATTTTTGGAGTGGAGCTCTTCATCAAGGGAGATGAGGTCATCTTTAGTGAGGTCTCTCCTCGCCCCCATGACACCGGCCTGGTGACTCTGATTTCACAGGATCTCTCTCAATTTGCACTCCATGCCCGCGCTATTCTTGGGCTGCCAATCCCCAATATTCACCAACACGGCCCCTCAGCTTCCAGCGTGATCCTTGTTGAGGGAGAGTCCAAAGAGGTCTGTTACCAGTGTATTGAGTCAGCGCTTCACGAGCCGAACACCCAGCTCCGCCTCTTTGGAAAACCAGAGGTCAGTGGCCGACGGCGCATGGGAGTGGTACTGGCCCGAGATAAGAATACTGATCAAGCACGAGAGAGAGCCAATCGGGCGGCAGCGTCCATTGTGGTGGAGACCTGAAGCGTTACGCTGCTCGGTACCCAACAAAAAAGGCCGCCCTATTGAGGCGGCCTTCTCGTTCAAGTTTATTCAGATCGGCTACTGGTCAAGATAGCAGCGCCCCTCATAAGTCGTGTTCTTGCGCGGGCGATTTCCCATCTCCCTGTGCTTGATCTCACCACGCACGATGCCGGTACCCGCCTCGATCATGCTCTTCTCCAGTGTCACCAGGTCACCATCGAGCTTGCCTCGGAAGCGGTAGATCGATGCCTGAGGAAGAATAAGCCACTCTTCATAGGTCTTGTACTCATCGCCATCAATCTCTTTCTCATTCTTTTTCCGGGTACTCTGGTCCGGCACCATCACCTTGACGTCCGCACTGTGCGTAACTTCCCCAGTATATTGGTTGACCTCATCCAGGTCACAGCTCAATTGGGTCTGTGCCTGTGTCGCAAAGACCGTACTCAGCAATGCTACTCCAATCATCTTTCTCATTATTATTTTCTCCATCCAGTTAGGGGACGTCTTCGAGTGAAGCAGTGACTATACCTGAACCACTCCGGTGATCACAACGACCTCTCCAAAACAGTTTCACCCCCCTTTTTATGAGCCTCATTTGACCCAAGTCAAAGCATCAAAAGCCGCCCTCAAACACTCTTACGGCACTAAGTTGAGCTTAGTATTGCAACGCGCTGTTCTGACTGTTTCTCCCAATGGTCAGAACAGACAAAACTGATCAGGAGTCAATAACTTATGCTAAAGAAGACACTCACAATGGCAGTCGCCATCGGAATGTCGTTTGGTGCAGGCAGTTCAGCGTGGAGTTCTACACTGGATGATGTGATGAAGGCCCGTGGCCTCACACAGAAAGATCTGCTCGCAGCGGCTAAAACCTACACCCCGTCGGGTGGTCGAGATGAATATATCGCCTTCAGCTCTGGTGGACAGAGTGGCCAGGTGATCGTCTACGGTATCCCGTCGATGCGTATCCTTAAATATATTGGTGTCTTCACCCCAGAGCCATGGCAGGGTTATGGCTTCGACGATGAGTCCAAGGCCGTACTGGCGCAAGGAAACATCGACGGCAAGGAGATCAAGTTTGGTGATACCCACCACCCTGCAATCTCCGAGACCAATGGTGAATATGATGGTAAATACCTCTTCATCAACGATAAGAACAATCCTCGTATGGCGGTGATTGATCTGCACGACTTTGAGACCAAGCAAATTGTCGTTAACCCTCACTTCAGCAGTGAGCATGGTGGCGCCTTTGTAACTCCAAACACGGACTACATCATTGAGGCGGCACAGTACCCAGCACCATTCGAGAAAGAGTATGTTCCACTGGAGCAATTCAATGACCGCTATCGCGGCGGTGTCACTTACTGGAAATTCAACAAAGAGATCGGTCGTCTCGATGCTGAGCAATCATTTACCGTAGAGATGCCTCCATACAGTCAAGATCTCTCTGACTTCGGTAAATTTGGCAGTGACGGCTGGTCCTTCACCAACTCTTTCTGCTCTGAGCGTTATGTCGGTGGCATTGAGAAGGGTCGTCCTCCTTACGAGGCAGGCTGTTCCCAGAAAGACACTGACTTCCTCCACGCAGTTAACTGGAAGAAGGCTGTAGAGCTGTTCAAGGCTGGCAAAGGTAAAGACATAAACGGTATGGATGTGCTCGACATGAAGACCATGGTCGAAAACAAGGCACTATTCCTCGTTCCTGAACCTAAGAGCCCACACGGTGTTGATGTGTCTCCAGATGGTGGCCATATCATCGTATCCGGTAAGCTCGACAGCCATGCTTATGTCTACAGCTTCGACAAGATGATGGCTGCTCACAATGCAGGCAAGTATGAGGCACACGACCCATACGGTATCCCCATCGTCTCTCTGGAAGATGCGCTACACAAGCAGGTACAGGTTGGCCTCGGTCCACTGCACACTCAGTATGATTCGAAAGAGTGTACGGTCTATACCTCAATCTACGTAGATTCCCAGGTTACCAAGTGGGACTACTGTAAAGGTGAAGTTCTGGACAAGATCTCTGTTCACTACAACATCGGTCACCTGATGACCATGGAAGGTGACTCTGCATCTCCAGACGGTAAGTACCTCGTCTCTCTCAATAAGCTGGCGATTGACCGCTTCAACCCTGTGGGTCCTCTGCATCCGCAGAACCACCAGTTGATCGACATCAGCGGCGACAAGATGGAGCTGCTGTATGACATGCCACTGCCATTGGGCGAGCCACACTATGCTGTTGCGATCAAGGCTGACAAGCTGAAGCCAGGCATTCGCTACAAGTCTGGTTGGGATAGCCGTGCTGACAAGCGCTCTCCTTACAAGACCCGAGCAGGTCGTGAGAAGACGGTTCGTACCTGTGATGATGCCGGTAACTGTACTGTAGAGGTATTTGGTACGGTAATCCGTTCTCACATCACACCTGAGACTGTAGAGGCCGAGGTCGGTGACAAGGTGATCATGCACTTCACCAACCTGGAGCGTGCACAGGACGAAACCCACGGTTTCGCTCTCAATGGCACCAACGTCAACCTCTCCATCGAGCCAGGCAAGACCGCTTCTGCGACCTTTGTGGCTGATTCAGAAGGTGTCTTCCCCTACTACTGCACCGAGTTCTGCTCAGCATTGCACCTAGAGATGGAAGGCTACCTGCTGGTTAAACCTAAGGGCCACAAGGCTGTTGCAGGCAAGATGCAGGAAGGTACAGTCTACACCAAGGCTGACTACGACAAGCAGTATCAGACCAACCTGGACACCCAGGCGGTCATCGACTCTGTTGTCGGCTACATCACCAGTACCAACTACACTGACTTCGCGGCAGTAGTAGCATTGGTTGAGGATGCTGTAGATCAACTTGGCTTCGCTGAAACCTGGCGCAAGAAGGCAGAGGAATCTGCCAAGGCCAACGACTTCCAGAATGCAACACTGCAGGCTGGACAGTGGTGGCAGTATCAGGTGAAGGCTGCGGACATCGGTCTGCGTGCTAAGACCTATCTGGAGCAGAATGGCGCTAAAGTTGTTAAGTAAATAACAACTGAAGTGACCTTCAAACCCTGAAAGTAAAAAGGGGAGAGAGCAAAAACTCTCTCCCCTTTTTTTGATTGAAATCAAACCGAAACAACCACTATTTACATTCTAATACTCACCACATAAATTCGAACCCATTCCACAAGGAAACCATGATGAAACTGAACAAAACCGTATTGATCGCCTCCTCAATGGCTCTGCTGGCTGCTGCTTCTACCACGGCCTCTGCGGATGGTGCCGCACTCTATCAGGCAAAGACCTGCTGGTCCTGCCATGGCAAAGATGCACAGACTCCTATTCTACCGATCTACCCAAAACTGGCAGGCCAGAACGCCGGCTACGCACTCAATCAGATGAAGGATATTAAATCCGGTGCTCGTGCCAATGGACAGGCTGCAGCAATGCAAGGCGTTATGGGGCTAGTAAATGATGCAGAGATGAAAGAGATCGCTGACTGGCTCTCAACTTTGAAACAATAAAACCCTCTCTTTTAGTGCGGAATAGAGGCGCTATTGACATATATCAAAGTCAGCTTTTAACGGCTCCTCTATTCTCTCACCCCATACTGATCCAAATCGACTGGAGAACCATCGAATGAAAAAATTAACCGCAATTGCGGCTGCAATGACTATTTTTGGCGCTGGACTGAGCGGCTCAGCCCTGGCTGCCGGAGGGCATGGTGGCCAGGTCACAGACGTTAAGGACTGGAACACAGGCGAAGGGGAGCAGAGCGTTGCAATGACTCTGACTGCGGACCGCGAAAATGGCATTGAGGTCTACGAGGTCTGCTCTGCCTGTCACCTGCTGGAAGGCTGGGGCATGAAAAATGGCACCTTCCCTCAACTTGCAGGACAGCACAAGAACGTACTGATCAAGCAGTTGGCGGACATCCGTGCGCTCAACCGCGACAACCCGACGATGTACCCGTTTGCACTACCTGAATCGATCGGTGATGAGCAGGCGATTGCCGATGTCACTGACTACATCGCCAAGCTCCCAATGAATCCGGACAACGGTAAAGGTGCCGGTGACAATCTGGAGCTGGGTAAGCAGCTGTATAAAGACAACTGTGTCCAATGTCATGGAGAAACTGGTGAGGGCAGTGAAGAGAAATTCTATCCCAAGATTCAGGGTCAACACTACGCCTACATGCTGCGCCAGTTTGAATGGATCCGTGATGGCAAACGCCGTAACGCCAACCCCGACATGGTCAAACAGATCGCGGGCTTCAGTAATGCTGATATGGCCGCGGTTATCGACTACACTTCCAGAATCCCGGTCCCCAAAGAGGATCTTGGCCCTATCGGCTGGACCAACCCCGATTACGATTAATTCGTGACATGAGCGCCCCTCTCATATGGGAGGGGCTGCTTGATGACCGCCTTCTCAAGGAAGATCAGACGAGGAGAGAGAGGGTGACGGTCAACCAATTAAAAACAAGGGTTTCATCAATATGAGTACATCTTCCTCCAAACAACATCTGATCATCGGCACCCTCTCTCTGGTTGCCATTGGGCTGCTGATCTCGATCTTCTACAGCCCCATCTGGTGGGTCTCACTCAAGGCGCCGCAATATCCAGAAGCAGCCTTTCCTCAAGGCATTCGTATTCACTTCCACGTCAATGGCGTCTTCAACGGCTGTGAGAAAGTTGAGAGCGAAGAGAAATACGAGGAAGAGGCACTCAACTGCAAACATGAGATGGATGCTATTAACCACTATGTGGGAATGTATCCAATTGCCGCTGGTGCGCCCGTCGAGCGCGCCGTCTCCCCCTTCGTCTTCGCACTACTTGGTCTAATGGTGATCGCCTTTGCCATTCCCAACAATAAACAGCGCATCCTGTTGATGGGTGCAGGCTCTCTGTTGATTGCAGGGTGGGGCTACAGCGCGCTCTACACAGAAGGCGGAATGAAGTTTCAGTCCTCCCCCTACCGTGCCGACATGATGGGCACCATGGAGCGAACCGATGAGGAGATCAATCAGTGGAGTGGCATCGAAGGTTTGAAGGCCAGTTACGAAGAGGCGTTAGGCCGCTACTTCCCGACCATTGCCGTCGATTGCGAGAGCTATGCCTCGAAGATGACCTATGTCGACCTCTACGCCACTCAGGATCGACCCTTTGGTGAACTGAATGATCTGCTGGTTAATGCGGGTGCCACCTCATCAGTGATGTCGGTCTTCCATGAGGTCTACAAGAAGATCCAGAAAAACCCGGAGATGAGCACCGAGCAACAGACTGCCGCCTTTATGCAGCGCTGCGAATTGATGACGAAAAACATCGGCATGACCGACATTGAGCGGACCGCGATGATGGTCACCATCACGCACATCGTCTTTGCCGGACTATTGGGCGCCATGTTGCTGCTCGTAGTCGGCCTCTGGAAGATGGAACGGGTTTTTGTCTGGGTACTGATTCTGGTCCCAATGGCACTGCCTATCTTTTTCATCATGGACTACGCAGGCTGGCTCTGGTGGTTTGGACACCATCTCAGCGAAATGGGGGCCTTCACGGTAAAACCCTTTATGCCAACCGTATTTGGTGTCGGTAAGGTGGCCCAGTTTGCCACCTACTCCTACCCCTACTATGGATTTGGACTAATCATGCTGAACTCTATTGTCTTGGCGATCGCCGCACTGATTCGATTCAAGTCTTCACAATGAGGGGCAACCCACAGATCACAAGCAACAAGTGGCATCTGTTGCTTGCAGCTTGTGCTCTGTGGGTTTCTGGAAACTCACTGGCCGTAACGGCACCGTCCCCTTCTCTGCAGGACTTGGTGGAGCAGACCCCAAAGGGTGGGGTCTTGATTCCCCCTGCAGGCATTTATGCAGGCCCCATCACCATCGAGAAACCGATCACCCTTGATGGCCGCAACGGCGTCATCATCGATGCGAACCGAAAAGGGAGTGTGGTCTATCTCGATACCGATGGTGCCACGCTACAGAATCTACGGCTCACCAACTCCGGCTATTCCCACAATGATGTGGATGCCGGTGTGCTGGTCCGAGGGAACTTCAACGTCGTCAAAGACAACACCATTGATGAGTGTCTGTTCGGGATTGATCTAAGCCAGTCAGAAAACAACATCATCCGCCGTAACACCATCAGCTCCAAGAGTGACCGCGACCTAGGGATGCAGGGAGACTCTGTCCGTCTCTGGTATAGCTTCAATAATCAGGTCACCGACAACATTATTCGCGGCTCAAGAGACATGGTGGTTTGGTACTCTAAAGACAACACCATCGCCCGCAACGACTCCTCCGGGGGGCGCTATGCCCTTCACTTCATGTACTCACAAGGCAACCTGATTGAGGAGAACCGCTATACTGACAACTCAGTTGGTATCTTCCTGATGTACAGCGATGGCGCTGTCATCCGCAACAACTATATCGCCCACTCTCAAGGCACCACGGGGATGGGCATTGGCCTGAAAGAGACCAGTGATGTCAAAATGGTGAACAACCAGATTCTCTACAACGCCACCGGGGTCTACAGCGACGTCTCTCCCTATCAGCCCGACACCACCAATTTGATGGAAGACAACCTCATTGCATTCAACGGAATTGGTATGCTCTTTCACACCCCTTGGTGGGGTAATATCGCCCGCAATAACACCTTCAAAGACAACATCACTCAAGTCGTGGTTGATGGCAATGGGGGTGCCACCAAGAATGTCTGGGAAGGCAACCACTGGGATGATTACGAGGGATTTGACCAGAACGATGATGGCGTTGGTGATACCCCCTACGAGCTCTATGCCTATGCTGATCGAATCTGGATGGACCGCCCAGACGCTCGTTTTTTTATGGGAACCCCACTCTTGGTAACGCTTGATTTCCTGGAACGACTTGCCCCTTTCTCTGAACCGACACTTCTGTTGAGAGATGAGGAACCACTCACCGTTGCGGCCACACGCACTCTACCTCAAACTTCCACTGAGAAATCTCCAGACCCCAGCGAAAGATCGGCGCCCCAACAGCCTGAGGAAACGCCAGGAAAAGATTGGGGATCCTCGCTACGACTACTGGAAAAGAGCCTGCAATAATGAGTACAAAGGACAACAAACAGAAGCCTCGACTAAGCCGCAAAGAGCGAGAGCGCAGAGAGTTTTTACGCACCTCGGCACTGTTCGCTGGCGTAACCGGATTCTCTCTGCTGCAACTGATCCCTACGCTGACCGATGCAGCCCCCCGGCTGCGCCCACCCGGCGCACTGGATGAGAAGGAGTACCTCTCCTCCTGTATCAAGTGCGGTCAGTGTGTACAGGTCTGCCCGGTAGAGGCAATCTTCCTCGCCGACATGCTGGATGGCCAGGGGCAGGGGGCCGCCTATATTGATGCGCGCACCCAGGCGTGTGATTTCTCTTGTGATGGACTGCAGTGTGTGCTCGCCTGCCCCACCGGCGCACTGACCCATGAGATCAACTACTCCCACGAGACCCGCATGGGGCTAGCACGGCTGGATAAACCGGCCAAATGTCTAGCCGTACAGGGGAAAGGATTTTTTGGTATTACCCGTGGCGAGGCGTACAACGGACTGCTCCGCTTTGATGAGATCGACCGCTGGAATCCGATTCCACTCAACCAGTATCCATTTGATCTGGATATTTGCGACCTCTGCGTCCGTCTCTGCCCGATTGAGATTCGCCGCACTCAGTGTGACTCAGGTACACCACCCTCCGGGGATGTTAACCAGTGCCCTCCAAAACCGGCCATTGCACTTCAGAGAATAGAAAATGGGAGTGACACTGTCAGTTACACACCCGTAGTCCTCGAAGGGTGTGTCGGCTGCGGCGTCTGTGAGATGGTCTGCCCCACCGACGAAGCCGCCATTGTGATCGATATCCGCAAGCAGTGGGAGGATAACAACGCATGAAGATTGGAAAATATTGCATCGACATCATGCTGGGCAAAAGCCCGACCAAGACCCTGCCCGCTGTCATTTCAGAGGAGGCAAAGTCGTTACACCAGCGCAAAAAAGAGAGCGGCGAAATCGACAAGGTAAAAGCGCGTGCAGAACATGAGATCTACCGCGAGACCCATACCAAGAAGTGGCGCAAGCGGCGCTGGTTCAGCATTCTCTTTATCAATCTGCTGTTTGTCTTCTCCTACGCACTCGATATTCAGGTACTGGAGGGAGCACTGACCGCATCTCGCTTCCTCGGCTTCCATATGGCCGACCTCAATTCCGCACTACAGGTCGCGCTTGCCTTCAAGGAGGTGTTGATCAACCTGTTGATTGGCTTTGTCACGGTGCTATTGATGTGGATCCTCTTGGGCGGGCGCACCTTCTGCTCCTGGGCCTGCCCCTACCACCTCCTCTCGGAGTGGGCTGAGATGATTCATATCAAGCTACTCGAGAAGAAGATCATCAAAAATCACCCCTTCAAACGCAAGGTCAGAACCTGGTTCTATATCCTCTTTGCCGCACTCGCTTTCGGCACTGGCTATACCATCTTTGAAACCATCTCTCCGACCGGTATTCTCAGTCGCGCTCTGATCTACGGCCCCACGGTTGCACTGCTCTGGGTCGCCTTCCTGCTGACGGTAGAGATCTTCTACTCCCGTCGCGCCTGGTGCCGCTATGTCTGCCCGATTGGGCTAACCTACGGCTTTGTTGGCATCATCAGTCCAATGAGGGTCAATTACAATGCGGTGGACTGTCACCATGAGGGGGATTGCCGTAAGGTCTGTCTGGTACCGCACGTATTGGAGTGGACTATCAAGGGCCGCTCTCCCAAGCTGAATGTAGAGCTCGGCCCAGACTGCACCCGTTGCGGTATGTGTATTGACGTCTGCCCTACAGATTCACTCAACTTCCACTTCAAGGGATTGAGCCGAAAAAAATGATCAAACTGGAAGCGGTCCGCAAAACTTTCAAACGCACCCATGTTCTGCAGGGGATCAATCTGGAGGTCGAAACCGGTGACCGGGTTGCTCTGATCGGCTCCAACGGTGCTGGAAAGACAACACTGATTCGCTGTCTGCTGGGGGAATATGAATTTGAGGGAGACATTACACTCCATGGTGAGAGCCCTCGGACTGCACGTAAGCAGGTACTCGCCCAGGTTGGCTTTGTTCCTCAGCTCCCTCCTCCACTCAAGATGCCAGTTCATCAACTGCTCACCTTCTCGGCCAGCGTCTGTGGATGTAGTACCGATGAGATGGTACAGGTTGCTGATCGCTTAGGGCTTGACCTCGAGGCGCTCAACCACCGTCCGTTTGAGAAGCTCTCCGGTGGCCAGAAGCAGAAACTACTGATCGCCATTGCATTGGGGCGTCCTACCCGACTGCTGATTTTGGATGAGCCCGCAGCGAACCTCGATCCTGAGGCCCGCCATACCCTCTTCTCCCTGCTGGAAAAGAAGAGAGAGGAGAGTGCGATGCTCATTACTAGCCATCGCCTGGATGAAGTGGCATCGCTGGTAAACCGTGTTATCGAGCTGGACCGTGGCAGCGTGGTGCTCGATGATCGGGTCGATGACAGCACCGACCTCTCCAGTCTGCTCACCTGCACTATTACCACCACGCGCATTGAGCCCGCCTTCTCCAAATCTATTGCAGAATGGGGATTCCTCACTGGGGAGAGTGAACAGCACTGGAGCGGTACCATTCCAGGCCCTGACCGCCTCCGCTTCCTCGGGATGCTCTCACGCTATGCGGCCCTACTCTCCAGTATCGAGATCAAGGAGGCCGCATAAAAATGCGCAGCTACGCTCTTCTTTGGCTGGTCGCCCCATTTCTGTTCATCAGTGGCTGCAACGATCCGAAAACCGGCCCAGTCGATATCACCTGGGATCGGGACAGCTGTAAGCGCTGTGTGATGGCACTGAGTGATCGCCACCATGCCGCACAGGTTCGCGGTGGAACAAATAGCAAGGTCCACCACTTTGACGATATTGGTTGCGCCCTACTCTGGCTGGAAGAGCAAGCGTGGAAGGATGATCCAACCACCGAGATTTGGGTCAATGCACACCAGAACGGCGAGTGGCTCGATGCGCGCTCTGCTCATTATGTACGGATTACCCACACCCCGATGAACTATGGCTTCAGCGCACAGTCAGATGCAGGAGAGAACAGCGTCAACTTCGATACCGCCAAACAGGCAATCTTTGAACAAGAAGCGGCATACCACGCCTCCGTTGAGGCGCGGCTGAAACACCGTCATGAGGAAGCAAACCGATGAGGCATCTCTGGCTGACCGCTAAGGCGGATATCTCCGAATCCCTGCGCAGCAAGTGGTTCATGATCTATGCCTTGGTCTTTGGCGGCATCATCTCCCTCCTCTTCGCCTTTGGGCTGACAGAGTCTCGCATTATGGGGTTTGTCGGCTTGTCGCGGCTGCTGGTCACCTATATCCAGCTCTCGATGGCGATCCTGCCTATCTTCATTCTCATCACCACAGTACGTTCGGTCGCTGGTGATCGGGATGCAGGTGTATTTGAGTATCTGCTCTCACTCCCCGTATCCCTGCGCGCCTGGTTCTGGGGCAAAATGGTGGGCCGCTTTACCGTGGTCTTCCTTCCCGTCTTTCTCGCCATGGCAGGCTCCATCGTCTGGGGCATGACTCAAGGGATGGAGATCCCCTGGAGCCTATTCCTCTATTACACCGCCTTTCTCTTCGCCCTCTCTTGGTGCTTCCTAGGGATCGGTATGTTGATTTCCACGCTGGCCCGCTCTCCCGATGTTGCACAAGGGAGCGCCTTCTTGGTCTGGCTCCTCCTTCTGCTCTTCCTCGATCTGATCCTGCTTGGAGTGTTGATTCAGGAGCAGGTACCTGCTGATCTGGTAGTAGGAATCGCGTTGAGCAATCCACTTCAGGTCTTCCGTACCGCCTCTATGCTGCTGTTTGACCCCCAGCTGGTCCTGCTCGGCCCCTCTGCCTATCTGATTCTCGACCACTTTGGAGAGTTCTGGTATCTGATTTGGGCCATGCTCTACCCGCTGCTACTCGGAACCGCCACTGCAGCCATTGGTTATCTGCTGTTCCGCAAAGGGGATCAGTTGTGAACCGAGCCCTTTCTGTTTTTTTCTCGCTGCTCATCTCTTCGCCACTCTCTGCTGCCAATCTTGAGATTGGTGAAGAGATCAACGAGGTCTGTGCCGGCTGCCACGGGGAGTATGCCGAAGGTGGCAAAGAGGGAGAGTATCCTAGGCTAGCAGGGCTGCCGACAAAATATATCGAGAATGAGTTACGACGCTTCAAAAGCAAAGAGCGCCTCAATCACCCGATGGTGCCCTATACCAAAGAACGTGAGCTACCAGAAGAGGACCTGCTCGATGTCTCTGCCTATCTCACCACCATTGAGCTCTACTCAAAACTCCCCCCCATCGATGAAGAGAACTTCAACGCCTACGAGCGCCTGCTGCTCAGCAAGAAACTGCTCAATGTCCGTCGCATTGATGGTGACTATAATGCGGGAGAGCAGCTCTATAAGCGGGACTGTAGCAGTTGCCATGGGCGAAATGGCGGAGGAAAAACCCATAAAGACATTCCTCTACTCGCTGGCCAATACACCAACTATCTACTGAAACAGATTCAGAGTTATCAGTCGGGAGAGCGAGTTCATGACAATGAGTCCCCCAGTGACTCAATTTTTCTCGACTACAATCAACAGCAGATCCACGACCTACTCGCGTACCTCTCAATTCTGGATGATGATTAGCGACTACTTCATCCTCCCCTATCGCCTCTCGTTCAAAAAAAGATGGATGAGCAGCTACGGCGAACACAACAGCAGAGAGGGGTTCCTCATTGAAATTGAGGATGAGGCAGGCAATAGTGGTATCGGAGAGGCAGCCCCTCTAGCAGAGATCGGTACCGAAACCCTGCACCAGTGCCACAAGCACCTGCAAGAGCTTGGCGAAGTCATTCACCACTACACGCTTGATGATCTTCTACTACAGCTAGAGCGAGAACGGAGTGATTATCCGGCGACCGCTGCAGGGCTGGAGTCGGCAATCATTCAGCTCCTGGCTAAACAACAGGAGACGCCCCTCTCACAATGGATCAACCCATCGGCCAGTAAGCAAGTCAAGGTCAACCAGATCATCACCGATCTTGAGCACGAAACCATCGACCCGGAGGGTGGAGCGGTTATCAAGGTAAAGGTGGGTATTCACGCTCCTGAGAAAGAGCTGGAAGCCCTTGAACAACTGGCCTCCACACTACCATCCAGATTCTCTCTGCGCCTTGATGCCAACCGGGCATGGAGTATTGAGCAGGCAAACTGGATCACCCAAAATCTGGACCAGCTCCCGATCGAGTCCATTGAGGAGCCCGTCTCCAATCCAGCCATCGAGACGATCCACACCCTTCAGCAGCAATGTGACTTCCCCATTGCATTGGATGAATCCATTCTAGAGATCGGAATCGAGCCACTGCTACAGCGACCGGTAAGACGACTGGTACTGAAACCGACACGAATTGGCGGCCCACTCACCACCTACAATATCGCTCAACGCTGCCAACAACAAGGCATCGAGGTCGTCATCAGCTCCGCACTGGAAAGTTCTGTCGGAATTATTGCTGCTGCCCACTGTGCCGCTGCAGTCGACCCTCAACAGCAGAACCATCACGGCCTCTCCACCGCCAACCTCTTTAGCGAGGATCTCACCCTTGCGCCGCTCATCAAAAAAGGGATACTTCATCTCCCATGAACAACGCCCCTTACCAATACCACCATACTGTACGCCTGCACGAAATTGATGCCGCCGGCATTCTCTTCCACGGGCAGATCTTCACCATCAACCACAATGCCCATGAAGAGGTCATGGCGACAGCTGGCCTACCGGTTGAACAGATCATCGACAATCACCCTTTCTCCATTCCAGTGGTCCATACGGAGGCCGACTACATTCAGCCAATCCGACTCGGTGAACAGCTAACGCTCAGTGTTTATATTCAACAGATCGGTAACCGCTCCTTCACCCTAAAGACCATGGTTGATCAAGTCAGTAAGTCAGGCGCTACTAAACGCAGAGCCGAGGTGACGACTGTCCATGTCACCATCGAACTCGTGAATGGTCAGGCTATCCCGCTACCCGGTCCAGTTCGCGATGCCCTGAAGCACATTCCAACCCTATGAACTTCCGATGAGCCAGCCCACTGACGTTGGTACGCTCAACCTGGAGTGGTCTGCCCTGCTGGTCGCAACCTTGGTCGACCAGGGGATTGACCACTTTGTCATCTCTCCTGGCTCACGCTCCACTCCACTGGCACTTGCAGTAGCACGGCACCCCGACGCAAAACACTGGATTATTATCGATGAACGCAGCGCTGCCTTCTTTGCTCTGGGGCAGAGTCAACAAAGCGGCCGCGCCACCGCGCTAATCTGCACCTCTGGCAGTGCTGTAGCCAACTGGCTTCCAGCCGTCGTTGAGGCCAACCACGCAGCAGTCCCGCTACTCCTACTCTCCAGTGATCGACCACCAGAGCTGCATGGCCGGGGCGCCAACCAGACCATCGAACAGCAAAACCTATTTGTAGACCAGGTGCGTGGCGCCTACCCGCTCCCCCCTCCTGATGAGGTGAGCGACCTGCGTACCATCCTCGAAAAGATTCTACAGCAGGCACTGCCCCAGCTAAAAAAACCACTACCAGGACCAGTTCACCTCAATATCCCATTTCGTGAACCCCTGCTTCCTGCCAATCTAGATACTATCTCTTGGACTCCTGAACCGATTCCGGTGCTCCCAGCCAGGGGGCTATCCCGTCACTGGTTACGCCTTCATCAGGTGGCCAAGCAGATCCATCAACAGCCTGGAGTGATCCTCTGTGGAGAGGGAAGCCATGGTCACGACTTCCCTCAACGGCTGATGGACCTCACCGAGCAACTTGACTGCGTCATACTGACCGACCCACTCTCCAACCTACGCTGGGGGCAACCTGATACTGACCGTACCATCACCCACTATGATGGATTTCTCCGCCAGCAGGCAGAGTCGCTCGCTCCTCACTGGGTGATTCAGTTTGGCGACTTCCCGCTTTCGAAGACACTGGCGACTTGGCTCAAGCGGCAGCCACCCACCCACTACCTCAACATTCAGCATCAACGCCACTGGAGTGATCCCGAGTCACTCACCACCGAGACCTTTCACTGCAGTCCAGCGCAATTTATCGACAGCGTGATGAAGCAACTGGAACAGCCGGCCATACTGCCTAACTGGAAAGATCAGTGGATTGCAAGAGAGCAGCTAGCCACACGCTGGCAACCAGACGATCAACTGAATGAACAGCAGCTGTTGCAGCAACTACACCGGCTACTTCCTGCCAACAGTGTTCTTTTCAGTGCCAACTCGATGATGATCCGTGACATTGATGGCTGGCTCACCTCTCGTGAGGCCCCGCTGCGACTTCACGCCAACCGGGGAGCCAGCGGTATTGATGGAAATCTCTCCACCGTTTGCGGTATTCGTAGCGTAACTAACCCCGAGATTCCGGTCATTGCACTACTTGGAGATTTGACCCTCTTTCATGACCTCAACGCCCTCTCACTACTCCATGACACTGGTGGAAACCTCACCCTCTTTGTCATCAATAATGGTGGCGGCAATATCTTCAGCTACCTTCCGCCCGCCCAGCTACCGGAGTTTGAATCACTCTGGCTCACTCCACCCAACATCGATTTTGAGAAGGCCGCAGCGCTCTATCAGATCAACTATCAGAGAATTGAGCGGGTGATTGATCTACAGCAACTGCTCCCCGAAGAGATTCATCAAGAGCGGCCCAAATTGATAGAATTGATAATTGATCGTGAGGCCTCTATTGCGGCCCACCAACACTATTGGGAGTCACTCTCGTGATCAACTGGTCAGAATCCAACAACACTTATCAGGACATCCTCTACCACACCGCAGAGGGCATCGCGAAAATCACCATCAACCGCCCTCAGGTCCATAACGCTTTCCGTCCAGAAACCATCAACGAGTTGATGAATGCTTTCCGTCAGGCTCATCTCGATCCAGAGATCGGGGCTATCCTTTTCACCGGCGCAGGAGAGAAGGCCTTCTGCTCTGGCGGCGACCAGAAAATTCGTGGCGAAAGCGGTTACCGCGACAGTGACGGTGGACAACACCTCAATGTGCTGGAGCTACAGCGTCAGATTCGCACCTTGCCCAAGCCAGTGATAGCCATGGTCAATGGCTATGCCATCGGTGGCGGCCATGTACTGCATCTGCTCTGCGACCTCTCCATCGCCTCAGAGAACGCCATCTTCGGCCAGACTGGACCCAAGGTCGGCAGCTTTGATGCGGGCTATGGTGCTGGCATTCTGGCCCGTACCGTGGGCCTCAAAAAGGCAAAGGAGATCTGGTTCCTCTGCAGACAGTACAGCGCCACCGAGGCGCTGGAGATGGGACTGGTCAACTACGTCGTCCCTGCCGAGCAGCTGGAAGAAGAGTCGGTCGACTGGTGCCGGCAGATGCTGCAACACAGTCCAACGGCGCTACGACTGCTGAAAGCTGGATTCAATGCCGATACCGACGGTCTCGCAGGGATTCAGGAACTGGCCGGCAACGCCACCGCCCTCTTCTACATGAGTGATGAGGGACAAGAGGGAAGGGACGCCTTCAACCAGAAGCGCTCTCCTGACTTTACCCCCTACAAACGCAGACCCTGACCCGCTCTCCGAGGTCTCTCACACCCTGATGATCGAACAACAGCTATCCATGGAGCTGGAGCTCTTCTTCGAAGAGCCTGCAATGGGGACAGAGATGCTCAGTATTACGCTGCCCTATCCCCAACGACCCTTCACTGCGCCACTGATTCCCGACCATGGCATCTACTGGCACAGCGGAAGAGAACAGCAGAGGCTCATTACATTGGGAGAGGTATGGTCCATTACACTCAACGGTGACCATCGCTTTCAACAGGCTAGTCAAGCCCTGGAACAACTCCAGAAAAGATGGATCCATCTTGACCCAGAGGCGTGCGATCACCTTCCCCGTCTATTTTTTCAGTATGCATTTTCCCAACACGATCCCATGCAACAGGAGTGGCAAGGGTTCCCCAATACACTGCTGCAACTCCCGCAACTGCAGTTGATCAACCATAGGGCCCACCAATTCATCACCTTATCCCACCCCATCGATAGTACGCCTCGGGAGCAGATTCTGGATCATTGGCACAGAGAACTTGATGCACTAGAGAGGCTCTTCGATTCACCTGTAGTGCAAAAATCTATCTCGGCTCACAGCCCCCCTCGCCAGCATCAACCTGCACCGCTGAAGGCAGCCATCGACGCGATCCAACAGCAGGAAGTTGAGAAAATTGTTCTGGGACAGGCGGAACAACAACCGCTCACAACGCCTATCTCGCTCTACCCTGCACTACAGCGCATGGAGAGACACACTCCAAAAGGGGTACAGCTCCTCTATAGCACACCACAAAAACAGTGGATCGCTGCCCCGCCAGAGCAGCTCCTGAGAAAGAACGGCACTCAAATCGAGACCGAAGCCCTTGCAGGGACAGTGCCCCGGGGCAACAATCCAGAGGAGGAGCAGACACTAGGAGCTCGGCTGCTCAGTGATTCCAAACTGCAGCATGAACATCAGCTAGTCATCGACTTCATCGAACAACAGCTTCACCCCCTCTGCACCCAACTAGAAAAAGAACAACCAACCAGAGTTCATAAACTCGAGCACGTCCAGCACCTCCTCACCTCCTTTCAGGGTGAGCTGAAACATGATCATTCTCTATTTGGTTTGATTGAGGCACTTCATCAGAGCCCCGCCATCTGCGGCACCCCAAAATCAACATCCTTTTCATGGCTACAACAGCACCATAACAGTAATCGTGGCTACTACTGCGGTGGTGCCGGATGGATTACCCCTGAGGGCGACGGAACCATCGATGTACTGCTGCGTTGCGCCCTGATTGACCCAGAACAGGTCACTTTTTATGCTGGTGCAGGGCTGGTTGCTGACTCCGATGCTGAAGAGGAGCAGGCAGAGATCGCCCTCAAAATCGAGAGCATGGTCCAGACACTCATACAGCCCTGAATTGCTTTCCTCAGGAGCACAGTTAGAATTAGGCAGTCCTATTTATCTCTTGCCCGATTCATTCCATGAAATTCCATCAAGCCCTCGCCGCCCTGCTCCTCCTTCTCCCGTTCATCACCAGCGCAGAAAAAATTGGCGAGGTCAGTACCAAGTTCCGGATGGCCACCCCCAACGACAAAATCGTCATTGAGGCATTCGATGATCCTCGCATCCCCGGCGCCACCTGCTACCTCAGCCGAGCAAAGAAAGGGGGACTCAAAGGGGCCGTCGGTCTTGCAGAGGACACCTCAGATGCCTCCATTGCCTGCCGACAAACCGGATCGATCCAGCTACCTGACGACATTGCCAGTGGCGAGTCCAATGGGGATGAGGTATTCAAGAAGCGAACCTCGGTCCTGTTCAAATCACTTCAGGTGGTCCGTTTCTATGACCCCAAGCGTAAGGTGATCACCTACCTCTCCTACAGCGACCGTGTCATCGAAGGCTCACCCAAGAACTCGATCTCTGTGGTACCGATCCGGAACGATCAACAGTAATTCCGGTTGTTGCCTGCCCAACAAACAGAACAACAAAAAAGTTGAGAAATCATTATCAACCATTTGAATTTACACATTTAACAGCAAGAAACGAATGACTCTCTCGAACAATTCGAGACGCCAGAGGATGTCCAGCTCAGGTCAGAATCTTTTACGAAGGAAGCCTAAAAAGAAAACGGCCCATCAGATTAAACCGACAGGCCGCTTAAATTGGTGGGTCATGAAGGATTCGAACCTTCGACCAAGAGATTAAGAG
>CAZKCT010000031.1:0-21098 GCA_964551545.1 uncultured Piscirickettsiaceae bacterium
AGTTATCATCAGTTTTTTTGCTTAATAGCAATTCATCCATCGCGCTACCCTCTCACCCCTCCTCGGCCTACTGCGACCAACCACAGCCTACGCTCTATCCGTTCCAAAATAAGAAATCGATTATAATAAGCGCCAACCATGGCAGCCCCAAGAATCTATAGCGCAATGCCTCTCCGTGCAGAGCAGCGCCTCTCACTCGACGAATCGGCCCGGCGCCACGTGGGGCAGGTATTGCGGCTTAAACCAGGCACTCCTCTCACCCTTTTTGATGGCCATGGCGGACAATTCCCAGCCACCATAGAAACCATCGAGCGCCGCAATATTGTTGTAAATATCGGAAAACATGACCCGATTGAGCAGGAAAGCCCTCTAATTACCCACCTATTCCAAGGCATCTCCAAAGGAGAGCGGATGGATTACGCAATCCAGAAGGCGACAGAGATCGGGATCCATTCCATCACCCCACTACTCTGCGAAAGAACTGTCGTACGCATCGAACCAAAGCGAATGGAGAAAAAAATGGCTCACTGGCAAGGTGTGGCCATCGCGGCCTGCGAGCAGTGTGGGCGCAATCAGGTCCCCCGTATCCACCCCGCCATTCCGTTGAAAGAGGCACTCACCCATGCCGATGGTCGCCGAGTTGTGCTGGATCCCGAAGGCGACCAACGCCTCCCGGACCTCTCTCCCGAGCAACAGACCGTATCACTACTGATTGGCCCCGAAGGGGGGCTCTCTCCATCGGAACTGGATCAGGCGAATCACCATGGATTCAATCGGGTTCGTATTGGCCCCCGAGTTCTACGAACCGAAACCGCAACTGTCGTCGCACTCACCACACTGCAACAGCTGTGGGGAGATTTTTAACCGAGATAACCACCATGCCCGCCACCCTTGTCCCCCATTTAACTACCGCACTGACCGGCCCACTCCATGAGATTGAGAGCCATCTGCTGGCCCAGCAACCACAAATCGAGACCTGGTTTCGCAGCGAATGGCAAAAGACCCCTGCGCCGTTTTACACCTCGGTTGATCTGCGCAATGCCGGATTCAAACTGGCACCCGTCGATACCAATCTGTTCCCGGCCGGATTCAACAACCTCAATCCCGCCTTTTTCCCGCTCTCGGTACAGGCGATCCAAAATGCCATTGAGCGTATCTGCCCCACTGCCTGCAATGTATTGATCATCCCGGAGAACCACACCCGCAACCTGTTCTATCTGGAGAGCCTTGCCACACTGCAGCGCATTCTCCAACATGCTGGCTTCTCCGCCCGCATTGGAACACTGCTCGAGAACATTGAGGAGCATCAGGTCATCGAACTGCCCTCTGGTGGAGAGATCACCCTGGAACCGATCCAGCGAGAAGAAGAGAGCCTAAAACTGAACAATCTCGATGGTTCTCATTTCATCCCTTGTGTGGTGGTGATGAACAATGATCTCTCCGACGGCACCCCCGAGACGCTGAAAGGGATCAGCCAGAACATCATCCCCCCTCTGGAGTTGGGCTGGGGTGACCGCCGCAAGTCAGACCACTTCCAGCACTATAGCCAGATCGCTCACGAATTTGCCGAACAGCTACAGATTGATCCATGGTTAATTGATCCACTATTTGATAAATGTGGAGAGATTGACTTCAAGAACCGGGAGGGAGAGGAGTGCCTGGCCGCACATGTGAAACACCTGCTGGGAGAGATCCAGAAAAAATATGATCAGTACAACGTAGACCGCCCCCCCTTTGTGCTGGTCAAGGCGGATGCCGGCACCTATGGCATGGGCATCATGACCATTCATAGTGCAGACGAGATTCATGAACTCAACCGCAAGCAGCGCAACAAAATGGCAAAAAGCAAAGGGGGGCAATCGGTCTCTGATGTCATCATCCAGGAGGGCGTTTATACCTTTGAGACCATCGGCAAGGAGGAGGCGGTTGCTGAACCAGTGGTCTACATGATGGACCACCATGTCATCGGCGGCTTCTACCGGGTCCATACCTCCCGAGGCCCCAATGAAAACCTCAACGCCCCCGGCATGCATTTCGAGCCGCTCGCTTTTGCCAATCCGCTCAATCTACCGGACCAGAACCGAGAGCCCGATGCCGAACCCAACCGCTTCTATGCCTATGGGGTCATCGCACGGCTGGCCATGCTGGCTGCCGCACGGGAGATCCACCAAGTAATAGGGGATAACCATGATTAAGCTCGGCGTAGTTATGGATCCGATTCAGTCGATCCACCCTCAGAAAGACAGCACACTAGCCATGCTGCTGGAGGCGCAACGGCGTGGCTGGTCGCTCCACTACATGGAGATGAACGATCTCTTCCTGGACAACAATATTGCGGAGGCACGCACCCATCAGCTCCAGGTGATGGATCAGATGGAGCACTGGTACAGCCTTGGAGAGCAACAGACCCTCGCCTTGAGCGAGCTTGATGTCATCCTGATGCGAAAAGATCCGCCCTTTGATCGTGAGTATCTCTACGCCACCCACCTGCTGGAGCTGGCAGAGAGTAGCGGCACTTTGATCGTCAACCGCCCCCAATCCCTGCGTGATTACAACGAGAAGCTGGCCACAGCCTGGTTCCCGGAGCTAATTCCTCCGATGATGGTGACGCGCAACAGCGATCAGATTCGAGGCTTCCTGCAACAGCACCAAGAGATCATTCTCAAACCGCTCGACGCCATGGGGGGCAGTTCCATCTTCCGCCTGCAGGCCGACGATCCCAATACTGGTGTGGTGATCGAGACCCTCACGCAGCATGGCCAACACTACACCATGGTGCAGCGCTATATTCCCGAGATTCGGGATGGAGACAAGCGCATTCTATTGATCGATGGGGAGCCGGTTCCCTATGCACTGGCCCGAATTCCAGCAGAGGGGGAGCACCGAGGAAATATCGCCGCCGGTGGTCGCGGCGAAGGGATCCCGCTCTCTCCACGAGATTATGAAATCGTTGAACAGGTCGCCCCGACGCTACGTGAAAAAGGGCTCATCTTTGTCGGCCTCGATGTCATTGGCGACTACCTCACCGAGATCAACGTCACCAGCCCAACCTGTATTCGCGAGCTCGACCGGCAGTTTGGGCTCAATATCGCCGGACAGCTGATGGACGCCATCGAAACCAGGCTGAGCAGATGAACGCCCTACTTAACGCCAAGACGCAGAGCAGTAAAATAATCTACGCTGCTGCACCTTGGCGTCTTTGCACCTTGGCGTTAACCGCTTTTCTACTAACCGGCTGCAGTCAACCCCAGGAGTTCTACCAAGACCAGTTTATGGCCTTTGGTACCATCGTCTCCCTCTCCACCTGGGGGGCCAGTGAGGCACAGAACACCGAGGCAAGCCGACGGATCCGGGAAGATTTCACCGCCATGCACAACACTTGGCACGCCTGGAAGAAGGGAGGACTACTCGGGGAGATCAACCATAACATCAGCACTGGAGCGTCCACCCCAATCTCAGACGAAGCCGCCGAACTACTCCAGCAGAGCGCGAAACTCTCACAACAGAGCAACCACCTCTTCAATCCCGCCATTGGGAAACTGGTCGCACTCTGGGGGTTTCATGGGGAGAATTGGCAGGGGCCTCCCCCCTCCCAAACAGCGATTGAACCACTCCTGCAGAGCGCCCCCACTCTGGATGATTTGCAATTCCATGAAGGCACCATCCGCAGCAACAACCCTGATATCAAGATTGATCTTGGCGGCATCGCCAAGGGCTATGCGGTTGACCGCGCTATAGAGCAGCTCCAGCAACTGGGCATTGAGCACGCCATCGTCAATACCGGCGGCGACCTGCGCGCTATCGGAGCCCGGGGCGAACGCCACTGGAATATTGGAATCCGCGCACCGGATGGAGGAGATCCGGTCGCCTCACTGCAGCCTCAAGGAGATGAATCCATCTTCACCTCTGGTGACTATGAGCGCATGTTCACCTATGAAGGGAAACGCTACCACCACATCATCGATCCACGCAACGGGTGGCCCGCCAGTGGCACTCGCTCTGTGACCGTGATCCACCCCAGCGCAACCGTTGCAGATGCCGCCGCAACAGCATTGCTGGTTGCCGCACCAGAACAGCGCACAACCATTGCAGAGCAGATGGGGATCCGTTATGTTCTTCTCATTGACCAACAGGGGGAGTACCACATGAGCAAACCGATGGAGCAGCGCATCACCCTGCTGCAGGAACCCCCAACGATCCACCCACTAGAGGTCCAATGAGCCACAAGATCACCCCACAGGAGAACTACCTCAGCAATCAACTACTGATTGCCATGCCCGCTCTGCAGGATGACAATTTTGACCACACCGTCTCCCTGATCTGTGAACACAATGAGGAGGGGGCGATGGGCTTTGTACTCAACCGTCCGACCGAGCTCCATATCAGTGATCTGTTTGAGCACATGGGGATTGAACCCACCGTTACGCTCGATCCAAAATGCCGCCTCCATACCGGCGGTCCGGTACAGCCCGAGCGGGGCTTTGTGATTCACACCCCCATCGGCAACTGGGAGTCTACCCTGGAGGTCTCCCCCGAGATCGGCATTACCGCCTCTCGTGACATCCTCGAGGCCATCGCCACCGGGACTGGTCCGGAGAAACAGATCATCACCTTGGGGTATGCTGGATGGTCCGGCGGACAACTGGAGGAAGAGATGGCCGCCAACAGCTGGCTCAACACCCCTTCCAACCTGAATCTGATCTTTGATACAGAAGGCCCACAACTCTGGAGAGAGTCCGCCAACCGCATTGGCATCGACATCTCCCAGCTCACCACTGAAGCGGGTCATGCCTGACCGAACCTTGCTCGGGTTCGATCTGGGACTACGCAGAATCGGGGTATCAATTGGACAGGAGCTGACTCATTCAGCCCGCCCCCTGACCACCATTCAACGCAAGAACCGTCAGGCCGACTGGCAACAGATCGAGTCACTCTTCAGCGAATGGGGGGCGACCGCCGCAGTGGTTGGCATCCCTCTACAGAGCGATGGCAGTGAGCAGGAGATGTCACATCTGGCCCGAAAATTCAGCAATCAGATCCGCGGAAGATTTGGCCTTGAGGTCTATGAGATGGATGAGAGGCTGACATCCGTGGAGGCAGCGTCTATCATTCGCTCTCACAAAGGCCACCACCGCCCCAGCGCAGAGCGCGACGTAGATGCGGTTGCCGCCACCCGAATCCTCCAGAGCTGGTTTAACCAGCAGGCCTCGCCAACATGAGCAACTCAACAGAACAGCTATCCGTCGATGCACTGATCCAGGAGATGGCGAATCAGCTCCATCAACAACTTGGAAATCGCCTCGCACAAGCTCGCCTGATCGGCATTCATACTGGCGGCGCATGGATTGCCCAAAAGCTCCATCAGAAACTCAGCAACAGTCATCCACTGGGAGAACTCAATATCTCCTTCTATCGAGATGACTTCACTCAGATTGGGCTGCACCCACAGGTGACCCCCTCCAATCTCCCCTTCGAGGTGGAGGGAGAGCTGATTATTCTGGTCGACGATGTCCTCTTCACCGGGCGCACCATTCGTGCAGCACTCAATGAAATTTTCGATTACGGACGTCCTGCTCAAGTCGTGCTGGCGGTACTGGTAGACCGTGAAAACCATGAACTACCGATCCGTGCCGATGTCACTGGCACCCAAATTCGTTTACAATCCTCCCAGCAGATCAAACTGACCGGCCCAGAGCCTCTGGCGCTACAGTTACAGGAAGAGAACCAGGGAGAAATGGATTAATGGCATCCAAATTGTCGAGAAACATCCAACTCGATGCCAACGGCAAACTCCGCCATTTTCTCTCCATTGAAGGGCTCAATCGCGCCCTGCTGACCGAAATTCTCGATACTGCGGAAAGCTTTACCAGCATCGGCAGCCAGAACATCAAGAAGGTACCGCTGCTGCGTGGCAAGACCATCGCCAATCTCTTCTTCGAACCCAGCACCCGCACTCGCACCACCTTTGATCTCGCCGAAAAACGGCTCTCAGCGGATGTACTCAACATCAACATCAACACCTCTGCCACCACCAAAGGGGAGACGCTGCTCGATACCCTGCAGAATCTGATTGCGATGCAGATTGATCTGTTTGTGGTTCGCCATAGCGCCAGTGGTGCAGCACACTTCATTGCCAAACACGTGCCAGACAACGTCAGCGTGGTGAATGCAGGGGATGGGCGCCATGCCCATCCAACCCAGGCCATGCTGGATCTCTTCACCATTCGTCGCCACAAAGAGGACTTTACCCGGCTGCGGGTCGCCATTATTGGCGATGTGATGCACTCCCGCGTCGCACGCTCCCAGGTCCATGCGCTCAACACCATGGGCTGCCCCGAGGTTCGGGTCATCGCCCCCCGCACCCTGCTTCCATCCCATGTGGAAGACCTTGGTGTTCATGTCACCACCGACATGGACGAAGGGCTGAAAGATGTCGATGTGATCATCATGCTACGCCTACAAAATGAACGCATGAGTGGTGCCCATCTCCCCAGCAAGCAGGAGTACTTTCAGTACTACGGACTCACCGAGAAGCGACTACAGCTTGCCGCAGAAGATGCCATCGTGATGCACCCAGGACCAATGAATCGCGGCGTCGAGATTGAGAGCACCATCGCAGACAGTGGCCACTCCGTTATTCTGCAACAGGTCACCAATGGCATCGCCGTACGCATGGCCGTGCTTTCGATGGCCATGCAGTCCGGCAGTTTACAGGAGGGATCATGAGCCGAATCCTGATCCGTAATGGCCGCATCATCGACCCCGCAAATGGCGTCGATCAGATCAGCGACCTGCAGATTGAAAATGGAACCATCATCCCGCTAGGCGATCACTTTGTCGCCGACCAGGAGATTGATGCCAGCAACAAAATCGTCTGCCCCGGCCTGGTCGATCTTCGTGCCCGACTGCGCGAACCCGGCGAAAAACACAAAGGGACCATTCAGAGCGAGACCCGCGCTGCCGCCGCTGGAGGCGTAACCACACTCTCTGTCCCACCCGATACCACCCCTGCCATTGATAGCCCCGCCGTGGTCGAACTGATCCATACCCGAGCCGAGGAGGTGGGATCCGCCCGCGTCATCCCTCTGGGGGCCGCCACCAAAGGGCTTGGCGGCGAAGAGCTGAGCAATATGGGCTCTCTGCAGAGAGTCGGCTGCGCAGGTGTCTCCAATGGGCATCATCCCGTCACCAACTCCTTGGTGATGCGACGCATCTTTGAATATGCCGCCAGCCACCAGATCACCGTGTTCCTCCATCCAGAGGATCCCTGGCTCAGAAACAGTGGCTGCGCCCATGAGGGCACCATCAGCACTCGCCTCGGCCTTCCCGGCGTCCCCAGTGCTGCCGAAGCAGCGGCCGTGGCACGAGATCTGGTACTGATCCAGGAGACCGGCGCACGCGCCCACTTCTGTGGCCTCTCCAGTCAACAAGCACTGCAGATGATTGAGCAAGCGCAACAAGAGGGGCTACCTGTCACCGCAGATGTTGCCGCCCACCAGCTCTACCTCACCGAGATGGATCTGAGTGACTTCAACAGCCTCTGCCATGTTCGCCCACCACTACGGACCGAAAGGGATCGAGAGCGCCTGATTCAGGGCGTCATCCAGGGGACCATCCAGGCCATCTGCTCTGACCACCAGCCTCACGATGAGGATGCCAAGGCCGCCCCTTTTGAGGAGACCGAGCCTGGCATCAGCAGCATCGAAACCCTACTGCCACTCACCCTGAGACTACAGCAGCAGGGGCTCTCCCTCTCAGATGCCATTGCACGGATTACCCACCAACCCGCAGAGATTCTGGGGATTGATGCAGGCACGCTGGGCCATGGAAAGAGAGCCGACATCACCGTTTTTGACCCCAACCACTGGTGGACCATCACCCCGACGACCCTACAGAGCCATGGGAAAAACACCCCCTTCCTGCAGTGGGAACTGCAAGGCCAAGTGACTCACACCCTGCTGGGCGGAACCCTCATCTATGAAGCACCCTAATCGAAATACCCTGTTCAAGGAAGAGACCACCATTCTCGACCATCACCATCTGGATGGTGCACAGCACATTCTGCGACTCAAAGCGCCGCAGATTGCCGAGAAAGCACTGCCAGGAAGCTTTGTTCATGTTGAGTGCGGCCCACAATTTACCCTGCGTCGCCCAATCTCCATCATGCGCGCCGACCCGACACAGGGCACCATCGAGCTGCTCTACAAACAGCTCGGTAGCGGCACCACTGCGCTCGCAGAGAAGGAGTCCGGGGAGACCCTCAGCCTGATCGGCCCCATCGGGGCCCCTTTTACCCTCCACCCGGAACGGAGTCGCCCACTGTTGATTGGCGGTGGGGTCGGGATGCCGCCGATGGTCTTCATCGCCCAGTCGATCCGCAACCAATCTGACTACAAACCCTTTGCCATTCTTGGCTCTGAGGTCCCTTTCCCGTTCCAGAGCGCCCCATCACAGATGATGCTACCCGGCATTCCTGATGGGGTCATCGCAGCGATGCCACTACTGGAGGACTGGGGGATTCCAAGCCGCCTTGCCAGCCTGCAGGGATACCCCGGCACCCACCAAGGCTACGTGACCGACCTGGCTCGCCACTGGCTGGATGCACTTCCAGAAGAGGCGCGCCAACAGGTAGAGATCTTTAGCTGTGGCCCCCACCCTATGCTGGAGGCGGTTGCCTCGCTGGCAAAAGAGTACGACCTCCCCTGCCAAGTCTCTCTGGAGGAGTATATGGCGTGCGGCGTTGGTGGCTGCGCCGGCTGCGTGGTACAGGTCGAGACCCCAGAGGGCCCTGCAATGAAGCGGGTCTGTGTCGATGGCCCGGTCTTTGAGGCCGCCACCGTCTTCCCATAGAGAACCGCTAGAGGGCTGCCCAACAGCTACCTGGAGAGATCAATATTGACGCCAGTGGAGAGAATCTCCTGCGTCATCACCCCAAGATAGTCGTAAAAGCTCTCTGGGTAGGTTTGGTAGTAGCGCTCCCCCACATAACGCAACATCTCGCGGAAGTGGAAAGTGTAGAGCAATCCATCAATCCGTGAGATCTCTCTCCCCTGATCAAACAGGACCAGTCCTGGACGATAGGTCAGCCCGAGCTGTTTGGCATACGCCTTCGGCGTCGTCACGCCGCCATCCACAGCGGTGATCTTCTCTTCGGAAGCGGCATCCAGACGAACCACCGTAAAATTCTCCAGAACCTGAAGAATCCCCGCATTCTTCAAATGTCCCTGATGCAACGCCTCACAGGCATCGCAATTCGAATCTTCAAACAGGAGTGCCAACGGACGATCCGCCACCGACTGCAGATCACTCACCTGCTGGAACAGCGGATGGTCAAGAAGCTGGTATCCACCCCGCTCTTGCTGCGCCACGTAGGCCGCAAACTTCATCTCTTGATAGCGCTTCTGCTGGACATAATCAAGCGCCTGACGGAATGCAGGAACGGAGCGGTAGCCATTCAGTTTGAGCACCACCTGGTTCTCTGGATTGAGAAAGACCATGGTCGGGGTGTAACGAACATTAACCAGATCCGCCAACGCCTTCTCAGTCACCTCGACCTCTTCATTAAAGGCGACCTCCCGATCCCCCTTGATGTTGATCGCGATGACGTCAAAATTTTCCTGAATGAATGCCCGATCCGGGGAGTGCTTGAAGTTTTCCTCACTCATCTTGTTGCAGTAAGGGCAACCACTCAGATGCATAAAGAGGATCACATGTTTGCCCTCTTCTGCTGCCTCACTCACATCCTCGCCAATATCGAGAAAGCTCTCCTTGAACCAGTCGGGATGTTCTGACATCTTGCCACCCACCACCTTGCCTTCAGCCGCTACAACCGAAGCGAGTGGTGCCATACCAAGCGCCAGTAACAGCGCCACAAATAGAGAGACGATTTTTATTTTCATGCCCCTTTGATCCCCCAAAAAACAGTTTTATTCCCCAGCACGAGAGTCTATTGCGCTACATGCTGTCCATCTACCGCTCCAGCAGACTGGTAGGACGCAATCTCTTGCAGAAAACGATCACCATAGCGCTCCAGCTTTTTCTCTCCAACCCCATTGATCTGCAGGAACTGCTGCCGATCCTGTGGCATAAAAATGGCCATCTGGGTCAATGCCGCATCCCCAAAGACCATATAAGGGGCAATCCCCTCCTCATCGGCCAGCTCCCGCCGAAGCTCCCTCAACAGCTCAAACAGCAGCTCATCCCGCCCCTCCACCGAGGCCACCACCTTTCTCTTACGAACGCTTTTCTCCCGCAAGCGAGGCTTCGCCAGCTCAAGTTTTTGCGCCCCCTTCAGCAGTGGCCGCGCCTCCGGGGTCAATTTCAACACTGAATAGCTGGCAATATCCTGCAGCAGATAACCACGATGAATCAGCTGACGAAACAGACTGGTCCACTCGGCATCACTCTTCTCTCGACCAATCCCATAGGTCGAGAGCTGATTGTGTCCAAGCTTGCGGATTCGCTCATGGTCCATGCCTCGCAATACATCAACCACATGACGCATTCCGAAGCGCTGCCCCACCCGATAGACACAGGAGAGCGCCTTCTGTGCATCCACGGTGGCATCGTAACGCTCTGGCGGATCTGAGCAGAGATCACAATTGCCGCAATCCTCACCCAACTCCTCACCAAAGTAGTTAAGAACCACCCGACGGCGGCAGGTCAGCGCCTCGGCAAAGGCGACCATACTGTTGAGCTTGTGAATTTCAATTCGCTTCTGCGCCTCGTTATCGCTGTTCTCGACCAATCGACGCGCCATCACCATATCCTGCGCCCCAAACAGCAGCAACGCCTCGGCAGGCAGGCCATCTCGCCCCGCGCGCCCAGTCTCCTGATAGTACCCCTCAATATTCTTTGGCAGATCGTAATGAACCACAAAACGAACATCCGGCTTGTCGATCCCCATACCGAAGGCAACCGTAGCCACCACCACATCGATCTCATCCCGCATAAACTGCTCATGCACCTGCTGTCGACGCGCTGCCGGCAATCCTGCATGGTAGGGACGTGCCGAATATCCGGCCAAGCTAAGCTTCTCTGCCAGCTCCTCCACCCGCTTCCGACTCAACGCATAGACAATGCCACACTGCCCCTGCTGTCGACTGAGAAAGGCTCTCAACTGCTCAAAGGGGCGACTCTTCTCCAACGCGGTATAACGGATATTGGGGCGATCAAATCCGGTGACATGGACATTGGGCTGAACCAGCCCCAATCGCTGCAGAATATCCTCACGGGTCTGCGGATCTGCCGTGGCAGTCAATGCAACCATCGGTACCTCGGGGAATTGCTCCCGCAATGCGCCGAGCTGCACATATTCCGGACGAAAATCATGCCCCCATTGTGAGACACAGTGGGCCTCGTCGATCGCAAACAGAGAGATCTTGATCTCCCGCAGCCGCTCCAAAAATCCCTCTGACATCAGCCGCTCCGGGGCAACATAGAGCAGATCCAACACCCCTTCATGAAAGCGGGCCAGCGCCTGTCTCGATTCGGCCTCTCCCAGCGATGAGTTGTAACAGGCCGCCGACACCCCATTGGACTGCAGTGCATCAACCTGATCTTTCATCAGAGAGATCAGTGGAGAGACCACGATGGTGGTCCCCGGATAGAGTAGCGCCGGAATCTGATAGCAGAGCGACTTGCCGCCCCCAGTCGGCATCAATACGAAAACATCCCGCCCCGCCAGCACATCCTCAATAATTTCCTGCTGGTGAGGGCGAAAATCGCGATAACCAAAGACGGTATTGAGCGTTTGTAGCGGGGTTGAGGACATCAGGGATCGGTTCAGGCGGGAGTGAATAGGCAGTATACTCCGCCCATGGAGATCGAGACACAGCTGCAGCAGGTTCAGCAACGGATTAAGGCGGCTGCCCGGCAATTTGGTCGCCCACGAGATGCCGTCCAGCTACTTGCCGTCAGTAAAACCAAACCAGCCGCTATGGTGGAGGCCGCCTATCAGGCAGGACAGCGCCATTTTGGCGAAAACTATCTGCAAGATGCACTGGAGAAAATTGATGCACTCCCGCTGGAAGGGATCATCTGGCACTTTATCGGCGCCATTCAATCCAACAAGACTCGCATCCTCGCGGAACATTTTGGCTGGATTCATGGTGTCGATAGGCTCAAGATAGCCCGTCGCCTTGGGGAGCAGCGCCCGGCAGAGCGGGGCCCCATCAATCTCTGCATCCAGGTCAACAGCAGTGGCGAGGCGAGCAAATCGGGCGTCACCTTTGAGGCACTACCCGGGCTAGCAAAAGAGATCGCCGCACTCCCCGGCGTCCGACTCCGTGGGTTGATGACGCTCCCTGCCCCCACAATCGATCCTGAGCAGCAGCGCCAACCATTTCGCCAGCTGAGAGAGGCGCTGGAGTCACTCAACCAGCAGGGGCTTGATCTTGACACCCTCTCCATGGGAATGTCTGGAGATATGGAGGCCGCCATCGCTGAAGGGGCCACCATCGTCCGCATCGGCACCGATATCTTTGGAGCCCGCTCGTGAAACCGATTCTCCTCGCATTTGGTGGTCATGACCCCACCGGAGGCGCCGGCATCCAGGCCGACATCGAAACGGCTATCGCCCTGGATACGCATGCAACCACGGTGATCACCGCAGATACCCTGCAGGATAGCCACCACGTCCACAGCTTCCAACCCACATCTCTTGACCTGCTAATCCAACAGGGCCGCATGGTTCTGGAGGAGTTCCCCATCTCCGCCATCAAGATCGGCATGGTGGCCACCACCGAGATTTGTGAGGCAATTCATACCCTTCTGGTGGAGCACCCGACCATTCCCGTCATCCTCGATCCAGTACTGAGTGGCGGTGGTGGCGGCGAACTCTCCAGTGACCAACTGGCGGATGCCATTCGAACGCTATTGATTCCGCTCACCACCGTTGCAACCCCCAATCGCAGCGAACTACAGCATCTGGCCCCAGAGGGGGACACCCTGCAGGCCTGTGGTGCAGAGCTGATCTCACTGGGCTGTGACAATCTGCTGATTACCGGAACCGACACCCCCGCCAGCGATGAGGCCAGCGATCAGGTTCACCATCAACTGATGCAATCCAGTGGCGAACAGACCGCTTTCCACTATCCACGACTGCCACACAACTACCATGGATCAGGCTGCACGCTGGCCACAGCCATTGCCACACAGCTGGCCCATCAAACTCCTTTGAGCGAGGCGATCCAACAGGCGCTCGACTATAGCTGGAAGAGCATCGACAACGGATTCCAGCCCGGTTCAGGACAGCACTTTCCCAACCGCACCAAAAATCACGGATAAGAGACTATGAATTCCCGCCTGCAGGGCCTCTACGCCTTGACCGACTACCACCTCACCAATGCCATCGGCGTCGTACCCGCGGTCGCTGCCGCTATTCAGGGTGGCGCTCGCGTTGTTCAGTACCGAAACAAACATGCCAACCGGGCACGCAAAGAGTGGGAGATCGGTGATTTAATCACCCTCTGCCGCCCCCTTGGGATCCCGTTGATTGTCAATGACGAGCCAGATCTTGCAGCAGCCTGTGGGGCCGATGGTGTCCATCTTGGTGCAGAGGATGGATCGATCTCCGAGGCACGAAAATTACTGGGAGAGGAGGCGATTATCGGTGTCTCTTGCTACAATTCGATCGATGATGCAAGGAGAGCCGCGGAGCAGGGAGCCAGTTACATCGCCTTTGGCCGATTCTTCTCTTCCCAGACCAAACCCGATGCAGTACACGCCACCCCTGAGCTACTGACTCAGGCCAAGGCAGAGCTACAGCTCCCGATTGCTGCGATCGGAGGAATCAACACAGAAAACGGCGCATCCCTGATTGATGCAGGGGCTGATCTGCTGGCGGTGATTCACGCGCTGTTTGGAGAGGAGGATATCCAGCAGGCAGCCCAGCAACTCTCCTCCCTATTTGAGGCGTAACTGTTCATCTCACCCCTGAATTAGTGACAGAATTCGACACATAGTTATTTTAAAATGAACAACATAAAACCAACCGATTTTGAGGAGTACCAACCATGACCCGCTCACACGACCTGTTTGAGGCAGCCCAACAACACATCCCCGGCGGCGTGAATTCACCTGTTCGCGCGTTCCGTGGCGTGGGAGGAGATCCGGTCTACATCAAGCGCGCCGAAGGGGCCTACACCTATGATGAGGATGGTAACCGTTACATCGACTATGTCGGCTCCTGGGGGCCGATGATTCTTGGTCACGCCCATCCCGAGGTAGTAAAGACTGTACAGGAGAGTGCAGCCGATGGTCTCAGCTTTGGTGCTCCCACCGAGATTGAAACCACCATGGCCGAGAAGGTGAAAGAGCTGGTTCCTTCCATCGAGATGGTACGCATGGTCAGTTCCGGCACCGAGGCCACAATGAGCGCGATTCGTCTCGCCCGCGGTTATACCGGCCGCGACAAGATCGTTAAATTCGAGGGCTGCTACCATGGCCACGCCGACTCCCTGCTGGTCAAAGCGGGATCCGGCGCTCTCACCTTCGGTGAACCCACCTCCCCCGGGGTACCCAAGGCGCTGGCGGAGCACACTCTCACCCTCAACTACAACGACAGCGCCCAGGTACGTGAGCTGTTTGAGCAGATCGGTGACGAGATCGCCTGCATCATCGTAGAGCCGGTGGCGGGCAACATGAACTGCATCCCACCCGTTGCTGGTTTCCTTGAAACCCTGCGTGAGGTGTGTGACCAGCATGGTAGCGTACTGATTCTCGATGAGGTGATGACAGGATTCCGTGTCAGCCTCGGTGGTGCACAGGGCAAGCTGGGGATCACCCCAGACCTCACGTCACTGGGCAAGGTGATCGGCGGCGGCATGCCGGTGGGTGCCTTCGGTGGAAAACGCGAGATCATGGAGCACCTCTCTCCACTCGGTCCGGTCTATCAGGCGGGCACCCTCTCCGGTAACCCACTAGCCATGGCTGCAGGACTGAAGACTCTGGAATTGATCTCTGCCCCTAACTTCTTTGCCGATCTCGAACAGAAGGTCGAAACGCTCACCAACGGCATTCTTGAGGCCGCAAAAACAGCCAATATTCCGATGAGCTGCAACCGCATTGGCGGCATGTTTGGCCTCTTCTTCACCGAAGAGGAGAAGGTTGAAAACTTTGCCCAGGTCACTGCCTGCGATGGAGAGCGCTTCAACCGCTTCTTCCACGGCATGCTCAAAGAGGGCGTCTACCTAGCCCCTTCCGCTTTCGAGGCAGGATTTGTCTCTGCGGCCCATAGTGAAGAGGATCTGCAGGCAACCATTGATGCCGCAGCACGGGTGCTTGCCTCCCTGTAAACACGATGGAGTGGTGGCACATTCTCACCGAGTGGTTCAGTGCCAACGAGGCACTGCTCTTCTGGATCGGCATTGGATCCGCCGTAATGCTGGTCGGCTCCATTGCTGCACTGCCCTGGCTGGTGGGACGGATTCCGGTCGACTACTTTGACCATCGCAGGGAGCCGGTTCACGCCACGCTGGAGCAGCACCCTCTACTCCGTTTCATCATCCACCTGCTGCGCAACCTGATCGGCATCATACTGATCATTGCTGGCATCCTGATGATCTTCCTGCCAGGACAGGGACTACTCACCCTGCTGCTTGGAGTAATGATGACCCACTTCCCCGGAAAATATCGACTGGAGCAGTGGATGATTCGCCAACCCGGCATCCTTCCTGCCCTCAACTGGTTTCGAAAAAAAGGGGGGCATCCCCCGCTACAGACAGGATTGACACCATGAGCTCCGAACCCACCATGACCGCATCTGAAAGCGAGTTTGAGTATGGAGATATTCGCCTTGCCCTCTGGGCCCAGGCACTCTACCTCATCAACCTGCTGGTTCTGCCCGGAATTGCGTGGCTGATTCTCTTGGTGCTCTACCGCAAGACTCAGCAACGGAACAATCGACCACTGGCAACCACCCATCTGCGTGAGGCCTTCAACGCCTCCAACTGGGCTGGCGGACTGATCTTCACCACTATTTTGATTCTCTGGATTGGCGGTGCCGCCTCTTCAACCACCTGGGTCGTTGCCATTCTCTACTTCACCCTGGTCCACTCCAGCTTTGTGCTGCTTGGTGTGCTGGGTCTCTCTCGCGCCTTTGCCGGTGAGCGCTACCACTACCCCCTGATTGGAAAACGAACTGATGTCTGACTTTTATACCAATGAATTGAACCATGCCGTTGCCGAGATCAAACGCGAGATCCGCAAGGGGCGCTGGTTCAAGAACACCCTCTACGGATTGGTGATCGGCTATCTAATCCTGACCATTCTCACTGCCGGCGGCGTGGTTGAGGAGGTGACTCCCGGCAAGCGGATCGCCACCATCAAACTGCAAGGGGAGATCAGCAGCGAGACCACCAACAGTACCGAAGTGCTGGAGCCTGCCATCCGCAAGGCGATGGGAGATGAGCGGGTCAAACACCTGATCCTCCAACTCAACTCCCCCGGCGGCACTCCCTCACAGGCAGAGCGATTCTGGCAGACCCTACGCGAGCTGAAGGCGGAGCACCCAGAGAAGAAGGTCTTCGTCACCATCGACGAGCTCTGCGCCTCTGCCTGCTACTACATCGCCTCCGCCGCCGATGAGATCCACGCCACCGAGGTCTCTCTGGTCGGCTCGATCGGAGTGCGCATGGGCGGGTTTGGCTTTGTCGGCACAATGGAGCAGATGGGTGTCGAACAGCGAGAGCTGACCGCCGGAAAACACAAAGCCCTGCTCGATCCCTTCTCTCCACGCAACCCAGAGAGTGAGCAGTTCCTGAAGGAGCATGTCCTCACCACTACCCACAACATCTTTATCGACCGAGTCAAAAGCGGGCGCGGAGATCGACTAGACCAGAGTAGCGATCTTTTCAGCGGGCTAATCTGGGTTGGGCAGGAGGCCAAGCAACTTGGGCTGATCGATGGCCACCAGTCAACGCAGCAGATCGCCAGCGCCCTGGAGATTGAGAGTATTGTTGACTACACCCCGAAGGTCGACCTGTTTGAGCAGTACGCCAATCAGTTTGCCGCCAGCCTCACTGCGGCCTGGCGTTCCATGCAGCAATCAAAGCTGGAGATGTAGCCTCTACGTAGTGCCAGAACGGGCCACCGCAACACCGACCCCGACCATCAACCCGCCGGTAAGACGATTGATACGTCGGGCCACCACCGGATTCTCGACTCGACGGCGCAGATAATCACTCAGCGCAACCACAAGCAGCAACCCCAAGAAGACCGAAAAACCGACCACAGCCATCACCTGCAGGGACATCACAAAAGTCAGCCTTTGCAGATCAATAAAGAGCGGCAGAAATGAGAGATAGAAGAGCACCACCTTGGGGTTGGTGCCGCTAACCAAGAAGCCGACCAGCAGCTGTCTCAGCATGCTCCGTGGTTTCCGGACCGAGTCGAGCTGGATCGCTCCAGAACGAAATTGCCGAATCCCCAGATAGATCAAGTAGGCCGCACCTACCCAGCGAACAACCGTCATGGCCGGTGCCAGCGTCTCCGCCAGCATCCCCAACGAGAAGATGGCAATCGACAGATAGAGCAGATCGCCCATCACCTCCCCTGCAGCCAACACCATGCCCGCACGGGGGCCCTGCTGTAACGTGGTACTGAGCGCCGCCACCGTTCCCGGCCCTGGTGTCACCGCGAACAGCAGCGAGGCAAGAAAGAGTTCCAACAGCGTCCACCACTCCATCATGGTGGTTTAGTCCTCTGCTCTTGCAGCAACACCTCAATCCGTTCCAGCCGCTGTTCCATGAGCTCGGTATGCTCGCGCACCCAATGGACCTCTCCGGCCTCCCCCTCTCCCATCTCTCGGTCAAACTTTTCATGCTCCCGTGTCAACACATCCAGCACGATACCCACCATCATGTTGAGAAAGACAAAGGTCGTCAGAAAAATAAAACTGAGATAGAAGGTCCAGCTCAGAGGATAAACCACCATGGTCTCATACATTACATCGGTCCAATCCTCGAAAGTAGCCACCCGAAACAGCGTCAGCATGGAGATGGCCACATCCCCCCAGAGCTGCGGATTGATCGCCTCGAAGAGGATGCTGCCCACCGCCCCATAGATATAGAAAATAACGAACATCAGCAGCACCACATAACCCATCCGCGGAACCGCCTTGAACAGTGCATTGACCAGCAACCGCAATTCTGGAATCAACGAGACCAGTCGCAACACCCGGAAGATGCGCAGCAGTCGTGCCAGTAACACCAGCTCACTATCTTGCAGCGGGACTAGACTGGCGACCACAATGGTGAAGTCAAAAACATTCCAGCCGGAGCGGAAGAAGTTGAGAAAGCGGCGCTCTGCCATCATCCGCACCGATATCTCCAACACAAAGAAGAGCGTCACCCCAATATCGAGCCACTCTAATCCTTGCCGGAACTCTGAACTCAGATTGTAGGTCTTGGCCCCAATGGTCAACGCTGAAATAACGATGATCGCAATCACCGTCGACTCAAACAATTTATTGCGTTGCAGATGCTCCAGCGTGGACTGGAATCGTTCTAGACCCATCACCACTTACTTCTCCTGTGAACCAGATCCCCACTCGGGGACCAAATGTTGTTCAATATTGAGCTGACCGAGAATTCGGGCCACCACAAAATCGACCAGATCGTCGATCGACTGCGGATTCTGATAGAACCCCGGACTGGCAGGCAGAATGGTGACCCCCATGGTGGAGAGCTTCAACATATTCTCCAGATGGATGGTGGAGTACGGTGCCTCTCTCGGAACCAGCACCAATTGTCTGCGCTCCTTGAGCATTACGTCTGCGGCCCGCTCCTGCAGGTTATCACTATTCCCATGAGCAATTGCCGAGAGCGCGCCCATTGAACAGGGGCAGACCACCATCGCCCTCGGAGCTGCACTGCCACTAGCGACCGGGGCCAACCAATCTTTTGCACCAAACAGGGTCAGCTGCCCCTCTCGGGCACCCGTTCGCTCGACCAGCTGCTGTTGCGCAGCCTCAAGATCCGATGAGAGCGCCACTCCCGCCTCCATCTCCATCACAATTCGCGCCGCATCGGAGAGCATCATCCAGACCCGCTGATCCGCAGCAATCAACTGCTCCAGCAGACGCAACGCATAGGCCGATCCGGAGGCGCCAGTCACCGCCAGTGCAATGGTATTGTCTCGATTCCAGCTCATGATTCCAGTCTCTCCAACAGTTTCTGGTGGATGCCACCAAAGCCTCCGTTACTCATCACCAGAATATGATCCCCCGCCTGGCACCAGGCCACGGCACGCTCGACAATCGCATCAACCGACGAGAGCAGTTCTGAGGGGATCACTGCATCCGCCATTGTGGCACTTAGATCCCAATCCAGATCCTGGTCCAGCAGCAACAGATGGTCTGCCGCCCCGAAAGAGGCAGCCAGGGTTTTCTGGTGAACTCCCATGCGCATGGTGTTGGAGCGTGGTTCCATCACCGCAAGAATACGGGCCGTCCCCACCTTGTCTCGCAGACCCTGTAGAGTCAGCTCAATCGCCGTGGGGTGGTGGGCAAAATCATCATAGACCGCAACGCCATTGACCTCACCCCGTAGCTCCATCCGTCGCTTCACATTCTGAAACTGGGAGAGCGCATCGATCGCATGATGCGCAGGAACACCCGCGTGACGCGCCGCAGCAATCGCGGCCAACGCATTGTTACGGTTATGCAGCCCACTGAGCGCCCACTCGACCTCGCCCATCCGTTCGCCATCGACCAATACCTCGAAGCGCCCCCACCCTTTCCCCAGCTCTGTGGCAGACCAGACACCATCGACTGTCTCTGTCGGCGTCCAGCACCCCATCTCCAACACCTCTTCAACGGTTGGCTCTTCGGCTGGATGGATAATCAAGCCATTGCCCGGCACGGTGCGAACCAGATGGTGGAACTGGCGCTGAATCGCCGCCAGGTCCTCAAAGATATCGGCATGGTCAAATTCCAGATTGTTGATGACCAGAGTACGAGGACGATAATGGACAAACTTGGAACGTTTGTCGAAGAAGGCGGTATCGTACTCATCGGCCTCCACCACAAAGAATGGGGTCTCTCCCAGACGAGCGGAGACCCCAAAGTTTTGTGGCACTCCACCAATCAGAAAGCCCGGCTTCATCCCGGCATACTCCAGAATCCACGCCAGCATACTGGAGGTGGTGGTCTTGCCGTGGGTACCAGAAATCGCCAGCACCCACTTCTTCTGCAACACATGCTCAGCGAGCCACTGTGGCCCTGAACTGTAGGGCAACCCCTGCGCCAGCACAAACTCAACTGCCGGATTGCCACGGCTCATCGCATTGCCGATCACCACCATATCAGGCGCAGGATCCAGATGCGCAGGATCATACCCCTCCTGCAAGGTAATCCCTGCCTCCTCCAGCTGCGTGCTCATTGGCGGATAGACATTGGCATCCGAGCCAGACACGGTATAGCCGGCGGCTCGCGCCAGCAGCGCAATGCCCCCCATGAAGGTGCCACAGATGCCGAGAATATGGATATGCATAGGCGTTATGGTATCTTATGTGCCATGAATATTCTGTACGGAATTCCCAACTGCGACACCATTCGCAAGGCCAAGAGATGGCTTACAGAACATGGGGTTGAATTCAAATTTCACGACTTCCGCAAGGATGGCATCGACCGACAACAGCTCCAGCAGTGGTGCCAGCAAGTCGGCTGGGAAACCCTACTCAACAAACGTGGAACAACATGGCGGCAGGTTCCTGAAGCCGCAAAAGCATCGATCAATGAATCCAGCGCCATCACCCTGCTGTTCGAGCACCCGGCAATGGTCAAGCGCCCCGTACTGGAGAGCGACTTACTCAACACCATTGAGGTGGGATTCAAAGAGGCGCGCTACCAGAAGATATTTGATCAGGAAAGTTAAAGATGCCGATCACCCCCTGTACCAAAGTCTGCAAACAGAGCGCGCAAGGGTACTGCCTCGGCTGCAAGCGCCACCTCAGCGAAATCACTGGATGGCGCAGTTACTCTACCAACATGCGGGAGGCGATCATGAATGACCTGAAAGAGCGCCAGCTCGACGAATGACAACAATAAAAACAACCATCGATTCCAACCAGGAGGAGCCTTATGGAACTTCGAACCC
>CAZKCT010000032.1:0-20737 GCA_964551545.1 uncultured Piscirickettsiaceae bacterium
CAACTCGCCGCCAGCAGCCTCTGATGTTCAATCTCAGGGTCAGGCCTGCAAGTTTAGCGTAATTGAAGATAGCGCTAAACTTGCAGGCCTGACCCCATAAATATGGATAAAACGATCCTGATTACCGGCTGTTCCAGCGGTATCGGGTTACGTTGCGCCGAGATTCTTAAACAGCGTGGTTGGCGTGTCTTTGCCACTGCACGCAGATCTGAAGATGTGTTGAGACTGCAATCGCAGGGGTTTGAGAGCCTGCCACTGGATCTGGACTGTTCAGACTCAATCCAAAATGGTGTAGAGCAGGTCCTTCAACAGACCGGCGGCACCCTGGATGCCCTCTTTAACAATGGGGCATACGGTCAGCCGGGCGCCGTTGAGGATCTCAGTCGAGATACGCTTCGAAAACAGTTTGAGACCAACCTGTTTGGTACCGCTGAGCTGATGAACACGGTTATTCCAGTAATGCGTAGACAAGGGTATGGGCGCATTGTGCAGAACAGCTCTGTTCTCGGTTTTGTCGTTATGCCCTACCGCGGTGCCTACAATGCCAGCAAATTTGCACTGGAGGGGTTGACCGATACCCTGCGGCTGGAACTCAACGGAAGTGGTATCCACCTCTCTCTGATACAGCCCGGCCCTATTGAGTCCAAATTCCGGGCAAACGCCTACCGGGCTTTTAGGGAGAACATTGCCCCCGCCAACAGCCCTCACCGTGCCAACTATGAGGCGATGGAGCAGCGACTGAAGAAGCCGGGCCCTGCTGCACCGTTTACCCTACCGGCAGACGCAGTGGCCGATAAACTGATTCACGCACTGGAAAGCGCACACCCCAAGACCCGCTATCCGGTCACCTTTCCTACCTATCTGTTTGCAATACTGAAACGACTACTGCCTGATCGCTGGCTGGATCGGCTACTGGTCAAGGCCTCTGGAGATGGAAAACGGTAGCCTCTTCTGTTGTGTCATCTATTGAAATTAACAATAAACTCTCCTAATATCCACATATGACAGTCAACTTTCCATGGGGACGGAACAGTGAGAAAAAAGATGCTGCCAGTTGCCAAAGCAGCCAAAGCGTTAGGCATCAATCGCAGAGAGATTCAGCAAAAAGTCCAGTCCGGTGAGCTGAAGACCTTTGAGGGTAAGGTCTCTATAGCACAGCTTGAGGCTGCCTTCCCTGCCGCTGCTAAGCTGGAGAGCTCCTCCATACTGGAGAAGATGAGCTTCATCAAAGATCACGCCTATGCCAAACGAGTACAGACGGCCCACATCCCTGACGTCTATACCCTGATGGGACAGCTGCAACGGCTACGAATGGATCTACGAATGGCGCGCGAGGAGAAGTTGGCCCATCTGCGGCTGATCCATGAACTCACCAGCAATCTGCAGGAGATGCAGAAAACCTGTGATGACCGACAGAAGATTCTGGTAGGTAATCTGCTCCAGCTGATTGCGCAGGGTGCAGAACAGAAGCAGTAATCCCAACAAGAGAGAAAGGATCCGTGACTTCTCGATAAGTCCATGCATCAACTCCCTCCTCCTATCAGGGGGAGGGGGGGGTTAAATGCCTAAATTATGCACCTCACCCCCATCCTAGTACTCCGACAACTTAAGTTTGTCCGTCTCAGAATCACACCCGGCACCCAAGACAAGGCGCAACTACGCAGGTATAGCCACTCTATATCAAGTAGTTGTAACGCCGTATTGGGTGCCGGATGTGGTTCCCTCTGGGCAAGTCTGAATAGGGCCATCTGCTTCGTTGTCCTCTCTTGAATTAACTACGGTTAGTCCTGCGTTCGTCCGCCTTGCAGCTCACCCTATTCAGGCTTGCTGAGATGGTCAAACTTAAGTTGTCGGAGTACTAGCCTTCCCCCTCAATGGGGAAGGGACTTTTGCTCTCCCTCTAAACTTCTGGAATCAGTTGTATTCAACTAAAGGTGATCCCCTCACCATCCACATCAACCTTAATCGTGCTTCCTGACAGGTAATCCCCTGCAAGGATCTTCTGCGCCAGTGGGTTCTCAATCTGGTGCTGAATCGCACGCTTCAGTGGACGGGCGCCATAGACGGGATCAAACCCGGCCTCACCCAGACGGTCCAGCGCGGCATCACTGATCTCCAGACCAATCTCCCGATCTTCCAGACGCTGGTGCAGATACTCCAACTGAATCTTGGCAATGGCACGAATCTCAGTCCGCCCCAGTGGATGAAAGACTACCGACTCGTCAATCCGGTTGATAAACTCCGGACGGAAGTGGGCGCCGACAATCTCCATCACCGCTGCCTTCATCTCATGATAGTTGCTCTCTCCGGATAGCCGCTGGATCTGCTGCGAACCGAGGTTGGAGGTCATCACCACCACGGTATTACGGAAGTCGACGGTACGCCCCTGACCATCGGTCAGTCGACCATCATCCAGTACCTGCAGCAGCACATTGAAGACGTCCGGGTGCGCCTTCTCCACCTCATCCATCAAGATCACCGAGTAGGGTTTTCTACGCACCGCCTCGGTCAGATAGCCCCCCTCTTCGTAGCCAACATAGCCGGGAGGGGCACCAATCAAACGAGCCACGGAATGCTTCTCCATGAACTCCGACATATCGATGCGCACCATCGCCTCTTCGGTATCGAAGAGGAAGTGGGCCAGCGCCTTGGTCAACTCAGTCTTACCGACCCCCGTTGGGCCGAGGAAGAGGAAGGATCCATTGGGACGGTTGGGGTCGGCCAGTCCAGCACGGGAGCGGCGAATCGCGTTGGAGACCGCCTCCACCGCCTCCGCCTGACCAATCACCCGCTCTTTCAGTGCATCTTCCATGCGTAACAGGCGCTCACGTTCACCCTCCAGCATCTTCGACACCGGGATGCCAGTCCAGCGAGAGACTACCTCGGCAATCTCCTCATCGGTCACCTTGTTGCGCAGCAGCTGATTCTCTTGCTGATTATCTTCTGCCTCCGCAGCGGTGGCCAACTGCTGCTCAAGTTCTGGGATCTGCCCATACTGCAGCTCGGACATCCGTTCCAGGTTCCCGGCACGACGCGCTGTCTCCAACTCAATTCGAGCCTGTTCCAGCGCCTCCTTGATATGAGTCGTGCCCTGTACCGCAGACTTCTCTGCCTTCCAAATCTCATCCAGATCGGAGTATTCACGCTCCAGCCGTTCCAGCTCCTCCTGCAGATCACCGAGACGTTTTTTGGAGGCCTCATCGCTCTCCTTCTTCAATGCCTCACGCTCGATCTTGAGCTGAATGACGCGACGATCGAGTTTATCCATCTCCTCCGGCATGGAGTCAATCTCCATGCGGATACGCGAGCCCGCCTCGTCCATCAGATCAATCGCCTTATCGGGAAGCTGCCGATCGGTGATGTAGCGGTGTGATAGCGTGGCTGCTGCCACAATCGCCGGATCAGTGATGTCGATGCCGTGGTGCACCTCGTAACGCTCTTTCAATCCACGCAGGATGGCAATGGTGTCCTCTACCGAAGGCTCATCCACCAACACCTTCTGGAAACGGCGCTCCAACGCCGCATCCTTCTCCACATACTGACGATACTCATCCAGCGTGGTGGCCCCGATGCAGTGCAACTCGCCACGCGCCAACGCGGGCTTCAACATATTGCCAGCGTCCATCGACCCCTCTGCCTTACCAGCACCGACCATGGTGTGGATCTCATCGATAAAGAGGATCACCTGACCCTCCTGTTTACCAAGATCATTGAGCACCCCTTTGAGACGCTCCTCAAATTCTCCCCGGAACTTGGCTCCGGCAATCAGTGCCCCCATATCTAACGAGAGCAGACGCTTGCCCTTGATTCCTTCTGGCACCTCGCCATTAACGATACGCTGTGCCAGCCCCTCCACAATCGCGGTCTTACCCACACCGGGTTCACCGATCAGCACCGGATTATTCTTGGTACGACGCTGCAACACCTGTACCGCACGACGGATCTCATCATCACGCCCGATCACTGGATCAAGTTTTCCCTGCTCTGCCTTCTCGGTCAGATCGATGGTGTACTTCTCCAGCGCCTGACGCTGCTCCTCGGCATTGGGATCATTCACGTTTTCACCACCACGCATCTGCTCGACCGCCTGTTCCAGTGAGCCTTTGGCACCACCGGCATCGCGTAACAGATCTGTTAACGTTCCCTTGCTATCGACCGCTGCCAACACAAACAGTTCTGAAGAGATGTACTGATCTCCTCGCTTCTGCGCCAGCTTATCAGTCAGATTAAGCAGTTTGCCCAGCTCGTTGGAGAGTTGCACGTCCCCGCCAGTGCCCTCGACCGAAGCAAGACGGTCCAACGCCTCTCCCAGTTTTGAGCGTAGCGGATTAACCTGCACCCCAGCCAGTGTCAGCAGGTGACGCACACTACCCCCTTCCTGATCCAGCAGTGCCAGCATCAGGTGAACGGGTTCAATAAATTGGTGGTCTTTGCCTACCGCAATCGATTGCGCATCGGAAAGGGCGGCCTGAAACTTTGTGGTCAGCTTATCCATTCTCATGCTTTTTTCTCCAAAAACAATTCTAAATCTCCACTGTTTATGGGGACTCTTTTTCATTTTTCAACACATTGCGGCAAACACGTATAATGCCGCCATGCCTGCCCCGCCCAACATCGGTTTTGTCAGCCTTGGTTGTCCCAAGGCCACCGTCGATTCTGAACGCATTCTCAGTCAGTTACGAGCGGAGGGGTATCAACTGGTCAACCACTACGAAGCCGCCGATCTGGTGATTATCAACACCTGCGGTTTCATTGATGCAGCAGTAGAGGAATCCCTCGACACCATCGGTGAGGCAATCGACCAGAATGGCCGAGTCATCGTCACTGGCTGCCTGGGGGGTGACCAACAGAAGATTCTCGACCACCACCCTGAAGTACTCGCCATTACCGGCCCCAATGAGACCGCCGCAGTGATGGATGCGGTGCATCAAGTACTACCACCACCAGAAAACCCACTGACCGAGCTTTTGCCGGACCGCTCGATTCGACTCACCCCCAACCACTACGCCTATCTGAAGATCGCCGAGGGGTGTAACCAGCAGTGCAGTTTTTGCATTATCCCCAACCTGCGCGGCAAACTGGCAAGCCGCCCCATTGGTGAATTACTGGGCGAGGCAGAACGGCTGGCCGAGAGTGGCGTTAAAGAGTTGTTGGTCGTCTCCCAAGACACCGCCGCCTATGGGGCTGATCTGCGTTATCGCAGCGAAATCATCAATGGCGGCATCCTCTCCACCCGCATTGCCACGCTGGCGGAAGAGTTGAGCAAGCTGGGCATCTGGATTCGTCTACACTACCTCTACCCCTACCCGGTCATTGATCAGCTTATTCCGATGATGGCGGAAGGCAAGATTCTTCCCTATCTTGATGTGCCACTACAGCACGCCTCACCCGCGATCCTGAAAAACATGAAGCGCCCTGCCAACAGTGAGAATGCCCTGCAACGCATTCAACAGTGGCGAGAGATCTGTCCCGACCTGACGCTTCGCAGCACCTTCATTGTCGGCTTTCCCGGCGAAACAGATCGAGCGTTTGGTGAGTTACTCGACTTCCTGGACGCTGCCCAGCTAGATCGCGCCGGTGCCTTTGCTTACTCTCCAGTTGAAGGGGCTGCCGCCAACCAACTCCCCAACCCGGTCGACCCCGACATTCAGCAGGATCGACTGGCGCAATTCATGGCTCTACAAAACAGCATCAGTGCCGAGAAGCTACAGAAAAAGGTGGGGGCCACGGAGATCATCCTGATCGACAGCGTCACCCAAGAAGGATCCATTGGGCGCACCCAAGGCGATGCCCCAGAGATTGATGGTGAGGTTCATCTTCCTGAGGTCAACCATCTCACTCCTGGTGATTGGGTAGATGTGAAAATGGTCGCTGCAGATGAACACGATCTGGAGGGAGAGTTGGTTTGATCTTTGCGATTCTGGGCATACTGCTACTGGCTGCCATTACCCTGCCCCAACATTGGGTCAAGCGGGTGATGAAGAAATATGACAGCCCCGACTACCATTACAATCTCAGCGGGGCAGAACTGGCAAGAATCATCCTCGATCGCTACGGCCTGCAGCAGGTCAATCTGGAGGTTACCAAAGAGGGGGACCACTATGACCCTCGGGATCGCACCGTTCGACTCAGCGACTCGAATTACCACGGAAAAACCTTAACCGCCATCACCATCGCAGCACACGAGGTTGGACATGCCATTCAGGATGACACGGGTTATCCACCGATGGCGTTACGCTCCCGGCTGATCGGCAAGACTGCTGGAGCAGAACGAATCGGCGCCATGATCCTGATGGCTGCCCCGGTCATTGCCGTCGTCGCTCGCCGCCCACTGCCAGCCCTGATCCTGTTTTTTGCTGGCCTGATCAGCATGGGGGCGCCCGTTGCTGTTCACCTGGCCACCCTGCCTGTCGAGTTTGATGCCAGCTTCAACCGCGCACTCCCCATCCTGAAGGCGGATGGCCACCTCAAGCCAGAGCATGAGGCTGCTGCCCACAAGCTGCTAAAGGCCGCCGCCCTGACCTATGTGGCCAGCTCACTAGGCAGCCTACTGAATTTTTGGAAGTGGCTGAAGGTGATCCGCCGCTAACTACAAACTTTCAGAAGGCCGTATCTGCTGTCTAAGTTCCGCTCCACCAGACTCAAACCTATCCATAGCCAACCACGCAAGATTGGCCGGAGAGAACCCTGCAGGCACCTCTCCCGACAACGCCTGAATCAACACTGCCAAACCAGGATTATGCCCAACCATCAAGATTCGTGATGCAGAGGCAGGGACTTTCTGCAATAACATCATCAAAGTACTGACCGAGGCCTCATAAATCTGTGACTCCCAATGGATCTGTTCTGGATTAATCTGCAACTCTGCGCAGACGGCCTGTACAGTCTCTTTGGCACGCTGTGCCGGAGAGGCCAAAATATAGTCCGGCTTGAGCCCTTGATCACGCATCCATTGACCCATGCGGGCAGCATCACCTGCCCCCTGCTCTGTCAATGTGCGTTGAAAATCGGAGACAGCACCCCAGTCCGACTCGGCATGACGCATGATCAATAGCTCTCTACTCACTACTCCTCTCCATTAATCAGGCAGGTAGACATCATAGCGGGTACTTTTCCCTGTCATCTGAAAATCGGGCTTCTGCCCACCCAACAATTCTGCCTTGCGTGGCCGTTTGACCACCACCCGTTTGGTGGCAATTTTTCGCGCTGCACTCAACAGCTGTTCGGCGTCTTGGTCTTCTCCCACCACCCCACGAAACAGCATCATCTCCTTGCCGGGCAGTGCGCTCTTTCTGGAATGGGGGTACATGGGATCCAGATAACAGACCGCTGGGGATATTTCCTCACGCTGCAAAGTCTGCAGCGCCTCTGACTCCACCAGCTTCATCCGCGCCACCACCTCTGCAATCTCCGGCACATCAACAGCGCGCTGCAGCCCATCTCGCAACAGAGCTGCAACAATGGGAGAGCGTTCCACCATCTTCACCCGGCAACCGAGCGACGCCAACACAAAGGCATCTCGCCCCAGCCCAGCGGTTAGATCCAGTACATCGGGGGATTTCACTTTATTCAGCCCTACCGCCTTGGCAATCAGCTGACCTTTGCCTCCACCATGACGAAAGCGATGCCCGACCTTGCCTGTCGAAAAATCGACAAAGATGGCTCCAATACGGGTCTTTGGCTGCTCCAGCTGAAGGTGGGTTGAGGTTAGGTTGAGCAGATGGTCGAACGATGAGCCATCCTCAACCAGCGGCAATTGCAGCTGGTGTGCCAGTTCCTCCGCTTGCGATTGCTGTTCAGCAACCGCATAGGTCACCGCGATCTTACCCAGCCTTCTTGATCTCGTTGTGTGAGCTAAACTGGTAGTCTTGGAAGACCTCCTCTGCAGCAGGCTGCGGGAAGCTTCCATCCTCATGCTGCCTAACGGTATCCTTCAGGCGATAGGTGTAGTGACCACAGGTCCACACCTTGTGTTTCCGCATATGGGTACAGAGACAGACCTTCTCCTCGACCGATATTTTTTTCTCATCTGGATGAGCAGCAACCGTCTCATTGTAGGCATCGATATAGCTACAGTGCCCTTTGTTGTCGAGCACATACCCATAAGACTCACAGTTGGGGCGAATCCCGGAGTGAATTGCCGGACTACTCTTGAGCATCCGCATCGGATAACCGGTCGGAGAGAGGGTATTGACCTCAATATCATCCTCTTCTGCCGCAAAGTAGGCCGCCTTGGCCTGATCGGTCAATCCACACTCATCGGTAATGGTGAAACGGGTGGAGACCTGTACCGCTGAAGATCCCGATTCCAGATACTCCACACCATCACTGCCAGTGAAGATACCACCAGCTGGGATCACTGGAATCTGTAAGTCTTCATCACGCAGATACTGGATCACCTCTTGGGTAATCGTAGCCAGATCATACTTGGCCCAATCCAGGCCAAACCCAAGATGTCCACCGGCCAATGGCCCCTCGACCACAACAAAATCTGGCAGACGCTTGAGGCGTGCCGCACGCTTGAGGAACAGCTTCAGTGCACGCACCGAAGAGACGATAATCCCGATCGGTGCCTCATGGAAACGGGGGTTATCCTTGATCAGATCCAGCGAACCAAGATGGAGACCCGCGCTCAAGGTAATGCCATCAATCCCGGCATCAAGTGCTGCATTGAGGCGCACCCGTAAGGTCTCTTTGGAGTTGTTCATGGTGAGCTTCTCCATACAGTTGATGAAGACGCCCCCTTCGCCCCGTTTGGCCGACATTGCCTCATCCACATGGCGGGTCTGCGCTTCGCGCAGCTCATCCAGATCAAACTGGACAATCGACTTGTCGTCATTGCCGACATTCGCCTTATATTTTTTCAGACGATCCCCGACATAGCGGGTCTTGAACTGCTTGTCTATCACCGCCGGGATCATCGCATCGGAAAGGTGACCAATGCCCCCCTGCTGTGCAAACACCAGCGCCAGCTCACGGGTAGAGATGTCGACACCCATGCCGCCCAGCATCAGTGGGACATACTCCTTCCCTCCCAGCTTCAGGCGATAGTCGTCGATACGTTTAGAAAGAGTAGAGTCAGACATAACAGGAATTGAATCAGTAGTTGCTTAAACAGTCAAAGTCGATCATACCGCATTATTTGCGGAGCCGTTTCCAAAAAGGGCATCCTTCATCAAAATAAGGGCGCCCACGAAAATCGCACTATCGGCGACATTGAAGGCTGGCCAGTGCCACCCCATCGCATGAAAATCGAGGAAATCGATCACATAGCCATACTGCACTCGATCCATCAGGTTACCGATTGCGCCGCCAATCACCAAGGCAATCGCCACGGCCAGCCAACGCTGCTCTGCAGGTAGCCCACGCAACCAACGCAGCAAAAAGACAGTAATCACGATGGTCAAAACCACAAAGAACCAGCGCTGCCACCCACCAGCATCGGCCAGAAAACTGAATGCAGCCCCATGATTCTGCATCAGGGTGAGATTCATGAAGGGGAGCACCTCCACCGGCTGATAGAGCTTGAGATAGTACTCCGCCAAGATCTTGGTGCCCTGATCAAGGAATAGCACCAGCGCCGAGAGGCGCAGCCACTTCAGTGCGGGAGAACCAACACCCTCCTTGGCTGACACATCATCAGGCATAGAGGCGCTGCTCACCAGAACCCGCCACATTCTCAACACAGCGACCGCAGAGCTCTGGATGCTCACTATGGCTGCCAACATCCTCACGGTGGTGCCAACAACGGTCACACTTGCCATGCTCTGAGGCGCTCACCTTCACCTTCAAACTATCCAGTTCCGTACTCTCTGCGTCGGCAGGGGCATCAATCAAAGGATGGATACGGGCATAGGAGGTGATCAGCACAAAGCGCAGCTCATCTTCCAGCTTCGCCAGCAGAGTGTACAACGTCTCATCACAATAGAGATCCACCTCGGCATCCAGTCCGGAACCGATGGTCTTGCTGTTACGCAACGCCTCTAGTGGCTTGGCCACCTCGGTACGCACGGCGACAATCTGATCCCACGCCTCAACACCAAACTGGTCATCTCCATCCATCTCAAACAGGCCATCATAGAACGCTTCGAGGAAGACACTCTCACTGCGCTCTCCTGGCAGGAAGCTCCATATCTCATCAGCAGTAAAGCTTGTGATCGGGGCCAACCAGCGCACCATCGCCTCAACGATGTGGTACATCGCAGTCTGGGTGGAGCGTCGCGCTTGAGATTCTGTTTGCGTGGTGTACTGGCGATCCTTGATGATATCGAGGTAGAAGCCCCCCATCTCCACTGAACAGAAGTTGTGAATCTTCTGGAACACCAGATGGAAATTGTATGCCTCGTAAGCTTCGATAATCTCTTGCTGCAAGCGGGCTGCATGGTCTACCGCCCAGCGATCCAGCGATAGCATCTCTTCCGGTTTCAAGGCATCAGTCGCTGGCTCAAAACCATTCAGATTAGACAACAGGAAGCGGACAGTATTACGGATACGACGATAGGCATCAGCCATACGGCGCAGGATCTCATCAGAGACGGTCATCTCACCACGATAATCGGTCGAGGAGACCCAGAGCCGGATGATATCGGCCCCCAGCTCCTGAATCACCTTCTGTGGCGCAACCACATTCCCGAGCGATTTGGACATCTTCTTGCCATCCTTGTCGACCGTAAAGCCGTGGGTCAACACCTCTTTGTAGGGAGCCTCATCATGCATCGCCACAGAAGTGAGCAGCGAAGACTGGAACCAGCCACGGTGCTGATCCGAACCCTCCAGATAGAGGTCTGCAGGACGAAATAGCTCTTCACGGCGATCCAATACGGCGTGATGAGTCACCCCGGAGTCAAACCAGACATCGAGAGTATCCATCACCTTGATGTACTGGTCAGCCTCATCACCCAACAATTCCGTGGGTTCCAGACCAAACCAACCATCAATCCCCTCTTTCTCTACTCGCTGTGCTACGTCTTCAATCAAGCGCACGGTATCGGGATGCAGTTCACCCGTCTCTTTGTCAATGAACAGTGCAATCGGAACGCCCCAGGTGCGCTGGCGTGAGATACACCAGTCGGGACGGTTCTCCACCATTCCCTCGATACGGGCCTGCCCCCAGTCGGGCATCCAGCGTACCCCTTTGATGGCGTTCATCGCACTGCTTCTGAGCGCAGCCTGATCCATACTGATAAACCACTGCGGAGTAGCCCGAAAAATGATCGGAGTCTTGTGACGCCAGCAGTGCGGATAGCTATGGCGGATCTTCTCCATACAGAGCAGTGCGCCCCGCTCGGCCAGCACCTCCAGCACATGGTCGTTGGCCTTGAATACATGCTCACCTGCAAACAGTTCGGTGCTATCGAGGAAGCAGCCATTGGGGCCGACCGGATTGTCCACCGGCAGGTCATACTGCATGCCGACCACATAGTCCTCCTGACCGTGACCGGGTGCGGTATGCACCGCACCAGTACCCGCTTCCAACGTCACATGGTCACCGAGAATGACCGGCACCTGGCGATCGTAGAAGGGGTGGTTGAGCTGTACCCCCTCGAGGACCGCGCCGTTACAACGCCCAAGAATCGTCGGTTCGGCCAGCTCACCGCGCTGAATCACATCCTCGTAGAGTGCCTCAGCCAGCAACAACCTCTCTCCGACTGTGCCGGAGCCAATCGAGGAACTACGCTCACTCGATTGGTCATCACCAACCTGCACCAACACATAATCAAAGTCAGGATGGAGCGCGACCGCCTGATTGGCCGGCAGTGTCCACGGGGTGGTGGTCCAGATCACCATGGAGATCGTGCCACTCCCCTCTGAATCAATATTACATCGGTTGAGGAAGTCGGCCTCATCCACCACATTGAAGCGCACATCGATCGCCGGGGAGGTCTTGTCCTCATACTCCACCTCCGCCTCTGCCAGCGCAGAACCGCAGTCGGTACACCAATGGACCGGCTTCTCCCCCTTGTGCAGGTGGCCATTCTCTACAATCTTGCCGAGAGAACGGATGATGTCTGCCTCGAACTGGAAGTTCATGGTCAGGTAGGGGTTCTCCCAATCCCCCAAAATACCGAGGCGCTTGAAATCTTTCTTCTGCCCATCCACCTGACGGCCCGCATATTCCCGCGCCTTATGGCGAAACGCCTTGGCATCGAGCTTGCGACCCGGCTTGCCCCACTTCTTCTCCACATTCAGCTCAATCGGCAGACCGTGACAGTCCCAACCCGGTACGTAGGGGGTATCAAAACCCATCTGCGCACGCGATTTAAGGATCATGTCCTTGAGGATCTTGTTGACCGCATGGCCGATATGGATATCCCCATTGGCGTAAGGAGGACCATCATGGAGAATAAACTTTGGCTTGTCGGCACCCTGCGCCCGCATCTTGCCGTAGAGATCAATCTTCTCCCAGTTTTTCAGATAATTGGGCTCACGATTGGCGAGGTTCGCCTTCATCGGGAAGCCGGTCTTGGGGAGGTTGAGCGTATCTTTGTAGTTGTTGGCCACAGCGGTCGATCCGTAAAAGTGACAATCCATCGCCCCCTCGGTTCCAGGAGCAAGATCTAAAAGGGCGCTATTTTAGCAGCAATTTTGCTCGGCAACCCACCACTAAAGGGCTAGAAACGGTTCCCGCTGAGGAGTATCAATGTGCAGGCCACTTCCACTCGAATCCCAGCTGCCTGCAACCGGGCCGTTACTGCTTGATCTTCTGAGCCGGGATTCAAAATCACCCGCCGAGGGGCCGCCTGAAGAATCGAGTCAACCAACCCTGTGAGAATCTCGGGTCGCACGTAAACAGTCACCGTATCGATCGGTCCGGGACAGGCCGACAAATCTGGATAACAGGTCACCCCTTCAACCTCTGTCAATCGTGGATTAACTAGAATGGGGGTATATCCCGCCTCAATCAGCGCCTTCTGCGCCTTGTAAGAGAAACGGGCCGAGTGATCACTGGCACCGAGAATGGCGACTCTCTCCGACATTGAACTAATCCTGCCTGCCATAACGCGCGCTAAAATAGCTACGCGCTTCCTCTGCATCCAGCAAAATCTGCTCCTTCAACAGCTCAAAAGAGTCAAACTTCTGCTCGTTGCGAATCTTTTTCAGGAAGTCGACAGAGACATGGCTGCCATAAATATCCCCAGAGAAATTGAAGAGGTGGACCTCGAGGATAGTGCGAGTACCATTGACGGTCGGCCGAGTCCCTACATTGGCAACACCGGAAACGGGTTCTCCGTCAATCCCAAACATCTCAACTGCAAACACCCCCTCAATCGGAGAGACTTTGCGGTGCAGATGGATATTGGCCGTTGGAAAGCCGATCTGTCGCCCCCGCTTGTGACCATGCGCCACCCGTCCACACATTCGATAGGGACGGCCGAGTAGAATCTCGACATGGTCAAGATCCCCCTCACTAAGCACCTTGCGAATACGGGTACTGCTGACCCGCTCTCCAGCGATCTGAAAGGTGTGCATATTGACCACCTGGAATCCATGCTCCACACCGGCCTGTTGCAGCATCTCGAAGTTGCCTCGACGCTTCTGCCCGAAACGGAAGTCATCACCGACCACCAGATAGCGAACGCCCAACCCATCAACCAGCACCTGCTGAATAAATTCCTCCGGCTCCATCGTCGCTAGTGCCTTGCTAAAGTGGAGCGCAAAGACCCGGTCCACAGCCAAGCGGCGCAGTGCCTTCATCTTCTCCCGAAAGCGGGTCAAGCGACCCGGACAACGGTCGGAGGAGAAGAATTCCTGCGGCTGCGGCTCAAAGGTGATCACCACTGCGGGCAGCTTCATCTCCTCCGCCTTATCCGCCAGCTCCCCCAATACGTGCTGATGCCCGAGATGGACCCCATCAAAATTACCAATCGATGCGACACACCCATGGTGGCGGGGTCTCAGGTTTTGCAATCCACGAATCAGTTCCATCGCGCCATTCTACCGGCTCGCATCCCCAACAGATAGAGCAGCGCAAAGTAGATCCCGGCAGCGGCAACAATCACCCCGCTCAATAGTGTGATTCGATTCCAGAGAGGCTGCTCCAGCCAACCGACAAAGAGCCCATCACTCCAATAGAGGAAAGCGGCCATCGCAGCCAACGCTCCACCGACCTGCAGCGCATAACGCCCCCACCCTGTCAGCGGTGTGTAGACGGCCCGATTGCGTAATCCACGATAGAGCAGCCACGCATTAAGCAATGAAGATCCAGCCGTTGCCAGTGCCAAGCCGACATGAGGTGCCCGATAGCCATCCAGCACCATCCAGCCGACAAAGAGGATATTGAGTCCCATATTGGCCGCCATCGCCACAAGCCCAAACTTCACCGGGGTACGGGTGTCTTGCCGGGAGAAGTAGCCATTAATCAACACCTTGACCAGAATAAAGCCGACCAGCCCCAATGAGTAAGCCATTAGACTCAGCGCCGCCATATCCACATCATGGGCAGTAAATGCGCCACGCTGGAATAGCAGCACAAGCATCGGCTCTGCCAATAAAAACAGCCCTACTGCCGCAGGAAGCGCAATCAACACCACCAGCCGCAGTGCCCAGTCGAGGGTTCGATTGAAGGCAGCCTGATCCTCCTGTGCAAACTGCCCCGAGAGTTTCGGCAAAATCACCGTCGACAGCGCAATCCCAAAGACCCCTAGCGGAAACTCCATCAGGCGGTCCGAGTAGTAGAGCCACGACATGCTTCCCGCCGCGATCATTGAGGCAATCACCAGATCGAGCAGCAGATTGATCTGCGCCACCGAGGCCCCAAACAGGGTCGGAATCATCAGCTTGATGATCTTGCGCACCCCGGAGTCATGCCAGCGGAAACGGGGGCGCGGCAACATGCCGAGTCTCAATAACGGCGGAATTTGGAACAACAGCTGCACCACCCCACCGATCAATACCCCCCATGCCAACGCGGTCACCGGCACCTCCATCTGCGGGGAGAGCCAGATAGCTGCGCCAATCAACGAAAGATTGAGAAAGACCGGAGTCACTGCCGGAATGGCAAAGCGGCTATAGGTGTTCAGAATCCCACCAGCCAGCGCCGTCAATGAGATCAGAAACAGATAGGGGAAGGTGATCCGCAACATGCCACTGGCCAGTTCAAAACGGTCATCCTCTCCAACAAACCCAGGCGCAAAGAGCATGATCAGCAACGGTGCCGCCACCACCCCAATCGCTGTCACCAGCAGCAGCACGCCACCCAGGGTCCCGGCTACCGCGTCAGTCAGCTGCTTCACCTCTTGCTGCGAGCCATTCGAGCGTTTTTCTGACAGTACCGGAACAAAAGCCTGCGAAAAGGCCCCCTCGGCAAATAGTCGCCGCAGGAAATTAGGGATCTTGAAGGCGACTACAAAGGCATCCATCAATCCGCCCGCACCAAAATAACGAGCAAAGACAATATCCCGCACCAAACCCAACACGCGGGATAGCGAGGTCATCACTCCGACGATCAGGGTCGATTTCAGTAGTTGGCGGCTCAAAATAGATTTTTATTCAGGATGTGAACTTTTTATCATGATAACAATTGACACTCTCGAGTAAAACGAAGAAAATACGCGGCTCATTTTTGAACACTGTTGTAAGAACCGATTATTTTCTCAGGAGAGAACCTTGGCAAATTCACCACAAGCTCGCAAACGTGCCCGTCAGGCAGACAAAAGACGCGACCACAACCAGGGCCGCCGCTCGATGATGCGCACCAGCCTGAAGAAAGCGCTCAGCGCGATCGAATCTGGGACCCGTGAAGAGGCCGAGGCCCTGTACAAGAGCGCTGCTTCCGCACTGGATATTGCTGCAAAAAATGGCCTGATCCACCGCAACAAGGCGGCACGCCATAAGAGCCGGATGAACGCACGCATCCGTGCAATGTAATCCACTCCGGATTCGATGACAAAAAAACCGGCTCTTTGGCCGGTTTTTTTGTGTCTGGAACAGCATCGAGTCAGACCAACACCATGTTATCCCGATGGATGATCTCCTCTTCATCCACATATCCCAGCAGCGCCCCGATCTGATTGCTAGGCTGCCCCTGCACTATTCGCACATCCTCCGCGCCATAGTTGACCAAGCCACGCGCAATCTCCTCTCCAGAGGTACTCTTCAGCAAAACTAGGTCACCACGCTGGAATTTTCCCTCGACCGACTGAATCCCGACCGCCAACAGGCTCCTCCCGGACTCTCTCAGCACCTTGACCGCCCCATCATCCAGGATCAGTGTGCCACGCATCTTGAGGTGCCCTGAGAGCCAGCGCTTGCGGGCATCCAGCTTACGGGTCCCCGGCAAAAATAGCGTCCCAACCGATTCCTGATCAAGCACCTTGGTCAGCACCTGCGGCAGCCGCCCTGGCGCAACCACGGTTGCGGTCCCCGATCGAGCGGCACGACGCGCAGCTTCCACCTTGGTCGCCATACCACCACGTCCCAGCACACCCATGCCAGAGCCCGCCATGGCATCCAGTGAGCGATCATCCGCCTCCACCACCCGCAGCAACTCTGCATCAGGGGTCGTGCGGGGGTCGCTACGATACATCCCCTCTTGGTCGGTCAGAATCACCAGTAGATCAGCCTCAATCAGATTGGCCACCAGTGCCCCCAGCGTATCGTTATCCCCCAGCTGAATTTCATCAATCGCCACCGTGTCATTTTCATTGACGATTGGCACCACCCCCATCTCCAACAGCGTAAGTATTGCGCTCCGCGCATTGAGATAACGGCGACGGTTGGAGAGATCATCGTGGGTCAACAGAATTTGCGCCGTATGGACCTGGTGTTTGGAGAAACAGGACTCATAGGCCTGCACCAGCCCCATCTGGCCCACCGCTGCTGCCGCCTGCTGCTCATGGATAGCGCGAGGCCGCTTTGACATCCCCAGCCGCTTCATTCCCTCGGCGACTGCTCCCGAAGAGACCAAAATCACCTGTATCCCCTGCTGTCTCAGATGAACGATCTGCTCCACCCACTGACGAATCGACTCCTGCGCCAATCCCTCTCCATCATTGGTGAGAATGGCGCTACCCAACTTAATGACACAGCGCCGAACGCCCGACAGAATCTCCCGCTCCGCTCTCATTACGACTCCTCTTTCATCTCCTGCTCCGCTACCTGCTCTAGGGCATCCATCACCGCATAGACCAGCGCATTGGTCCCCTCTTTTTGTAGCGCAGAGATGCGGAATACCGGCCCTTGCCACGCCAGTGCCTCAACAATTTGGTCACAAGCGGTGTCTCGCTCCTCTTCGGGCAGCAGATCCAGTTTATTCAACACCAGCCAGCGCGGCAGCGCAGCCAGCTCTTCACTGAATTTTCCAAGTTCCGCCTCTACTTTTCGGAACTCACCCACTGGGTCCGCCACCCCTTCCGCAGGAGCCGCATCCAACAGATGGAGTAGAACCCGGTTGCGAGAGAGGTGCTTAAGGAACTGAATGCCCAATCCCGCACCCTCAGCGGCCCCCTCAATCACTCCAGGAATATCGGCCACCACAAAGCTGCGCGAGGCATCCACCCGCACCACCCCCAGATTGGGATAGAGGGTGGTAAAAGGGTAATCGGCCACCCGAGGGCGGGCCGCAGAGATGGCACGAATCAGCGAAGATTTACCCGCATTGGGCATCCCCAGCAATCCGACATCCGCCAACACCTTCAGCTCCATCCGGAGAAATCGCTTCTCTCCCAATGAGCCATCGGTAGAGCGCCGTGGCGCCCGATTGGTGCTGCTCTTGAAGCGGACATTTCCTAATCCATGAAATCCACCCTGTGCAACCAGCAGCTCTTCTCCGTCCTCAACCACCTCTCCGATCTGCTCATCGGTCTCATCATCATAGACAATAGTACCAATCGGCACTGGAATCACTTTATTGGAGCCCTTATAGCCCGTTTTATCCCGACTCATCCCATTTTGCCCGCGCTCAGCACGGTGCATGCGATTAAAACGAAAATCAGCCAGAGTATTGAGGCCCTCATCTCCGATCAGATAGACACTGCCCCCATCGCCACCATCTCCGCCATCGGGTCCACCTCTGGGGATATATTTTTCGCGCCGAAAACTGACACAGCCATTGCCGCCATCGCCCGCCTCGATCCGAATGGTTGCCTCATCTACAAATTTCATAACGGTTCAGAATACTCTATTCAAATGGTGAGTTGGAAAATGGATCACAAAAAAAAGGCCCCGATCCCGGAGCCTCTTTTCAGTCACGAAATGACGAGTCCGTTATGCGGGATAAACGCTCACAAACTTGCGGCTTTTCGGGCCTTTAACCTCGAAAGTGACTACACCGTCGCTCTTTGCAAACAGCGTGTCATCTTTACCGCGACCGACATTTACTCCAGGGTGGAAGTGCGTACCACGCTGGCGGACCAGAATATTACCGGAGATGACGCTCTCGCCACCAAAACGCTTGACACCTAACCGTTTCGACTCCGAGTCGCGACCGTTTCTGGTACTACCACCTGCCTTCTTATGTGCCATATCTCTATCCTTCTCTAACCAATCGGTATCGGCGAATTACGCGCTGATCCCTGTAATCTGAATCTCAGTATAGGACTGACGATGCCCCATCTGCTTACGGTGATGCTTACGACGACGGAACTTGATGATCTTCACCTTTTTGCCGCGACCATGTGCTGTGACGGTTGCAGAGACCTTGCCACCCTCAACCAGTGGAGTACCCACTTTCACATCATCCCCATCGGCAACCATCATCACTTGGTCAAACTCGACACTACCGCCCTCTTCTGCATTTAGCTTCTCGACACGAAGGGTTTCTCCCTCACTGACACGGTACTGCTTTCCGCCGGTTTTGATTACTGCGTACATCCTGAAAACTCCACTAAAAACTGTCACTGAGCAGCCGGGAAACAGCGCTACCCACTCAAGAAAGAGGCGAGATTTTACACGTATGGCCTAAAGCGGTCAAACCCATTTCCAATGAAATCACACCAATCTCCCCAAGAAACTTGACCGATTTAACAACAACTCATAGGATGCGTGGGTTTTCAACTGTTACTGATTGTATCCTTTCCGTCTATTGTGAGCCCCATGACAACTTTTGAAGAGATTCGCACACTGATCGAGCAAGACCTGCAGGCGGTCGATACCTTGATTCTGCGACGCCTTCAGTCCGATGTCGTGCTGATTAACCAGCTCGGCCACTATATTGTAGGGGGGGGTGGCAAACGGATTCGCCCCGTTGTAGTGCTGCTTGCCGCCCGCGCCTGTGGCTATGAGGGTGATGACGCTGTCCAGCTGGCCGCAGTGATTGAGTTTATCCATACCGCCACACTACTCCATGATGATGTGGTCGACACCTCAGAGATGCGCCGTGGCAAGGAGACCGCCAATGCCGTCTTCGGCAATCAGGCTGCCGTATTGACCGGCGACTTCCTCTACTCTCGCGCCTTCCAGATGATGGTCGAAGTACAACAGATGCGGGTAATGGAGATTCTCGCTGAGACCACCAACGTCATTGCCGAAGGCGAGGTACTACAACTCCTCAACTGCAACGACCCTGACACCACTGAAGCGCGCTATTTCCAGATCATCTATCGCAAGACCGCCAAACTATTTGAGGCCGGTGGACAGCTCGGCGCTGTCATTGCCAATCAGCCAGAGGCGATCGAAGAGGCGCTGATGAGTTATGGCAAACATCTCGGCAACGCCTTCCAGCTAATTGATGACGCGCTCGACTACAGTGCCTCTGCCGAGGAGATGGGCAAGAATGTGGGCGACGATCTAGCTGAAGGAAAACCAACCCTGCCACTGATTCACGCCATGGCACATGGCTCTGAGGACGAGGTGACAATGATTCGCGAGGCGATCGAGAAGGGTGGCAGCGACCAATTTGACGAGATCATGGCCATTATCAAGCACACCAACGCTATTGATTACACCCTGAAATCAGCACAAGAGGCCGTTGAGTCGGCAACCTCAGCAGCAATGAAACTGCCAGAATCCCCTTATCGGGAGGCACTTGTCAGCCTGGCACAATTCACCCTTGCACGCACCCACTAAGGACTGCTCGAAACATCTGTAATATTCTGTTACACAATAACTCTTCCCTCAGACTAGCGCCCTGACTATGATCAAAAGGCGCACTATTTCTGAGGAGAAGAATAATGAACCCAATCCCGACTTCAGCAGAGAAGACTCGCGGCTTCACCCTGATTGAACTGATCATTGCGATCGCCATCATTGCGGTACTCGCCTCGCTGGCCATTCCCTCCTATAGCCAGTACACCACCAAAGCTCACTATGCCGAGATTGTGTTGGCGGCCCAACCGATCAAGATCGGGGTAGAGCAGTGTTATCAGGTTCGACAGGTGCTTGCGGACTGTGATGGCGGTAGTTATGGGGTCAGCGCCAACACCACATCCGTCGCTGGCGCAGTCGACTCAATCTCCACAATCAACGGGGTGATCACTATTACCCCTGATGCAGCCAATGGCATTGCCGCAACCGACACCTATATCCTTACCCCAACTGCCGCCTCTCCACTCACCTGGGTGGCCAGCGGCGGTGGCGTGAACAACGGATATGCGCAGTAAAAAGAGTAACTAACGTTTAAATGAGACCGTTTTTTGGTCAGCGTCACAACTGCCTGTCGAACATCCCGAGCAGGCCGAGCAGGCCGCCTGCTGCCCCCCCAACCCTAGCGCCCGGCGAATATAGCGCCAAAGATAACGAAGCGAGAAAAGCAGAACCACTCCCAGCACAATCCACTCGATCATAACAACATCCCCCCAAT
>CAZKCT010000033.1:0-3945 GCA_964551545.1 uncultured Piscirickettsiaceae bacterium
ATTTGTTACAAATTTTATCAACCTGAAAAAGGTAGGAATTTGTGTAAGCGGGGTCTGTAAGCGGGTAGAGTAGAGAGCAGGGTTTACCCCTGCCCTCCCTCATCAAACCGTGCATACGGTTCTCCCGTACACGGCTTTCCGATATCCTTCTTCTACAAAGCATTGTGCTTCCACTTTGCTGTTACGGGTACTGGATAAAGTCCATACTGGTTGTAGAGTACACTTCGAGTAAAGCGACCCATAGCTGTGTCGCGGCACTTTATTTTGTGCCGCCGTCTCAGATGGGTGCGCATTCGCTCTTCTGTGTAAAGCTTTACCTTTTCCATTACCTGCGTGCTATTACGATAGTGAAAGTAGTTACACCATCCACTCAGGCTTCTGTTGAGCGTGTCCATCAAGTTGTTCAGCGGCACTGGAGTTAATCTGCGGTCGGTTAGACGTTTGACTTTCTCTTTGATTCGCTGGGTTGATTTTCCGGATGGCTCTGTATGGGGATACCATTTCCCACTGTTGTGGCTTCTCCTCATCTGAAAGCTGAAGCCCAGAAAATCGAATGACTCTTGAAAGGCATCGACAGTGTGGGTTTTGGTTTCATTGAGGGTTAGCCCCAGTCGATCCAGGATCTGTTTGAGTAGTGCCAGTGGCTGGGTGATATCTCTTTTACAGAGGATCACCAGGTCATCAGCATATCTCACAATTCGGGCACCGTATCGCTGTGCGATATTGTGCCGCTCCCAGATGCGGTCGAGCAGGTGCAAATAGAGATTCGATAACAGGGGGGAGATCACTCCTCCCTGCGGCGTTCCTCTACGGTTGCCTTTGCCTCCACCAATGGTGCGCCGTTTGCCGTTCTCGTCCTCTTCGATCACTGTTGCCTTGAGCCATTTCTGGAGGATCTCGAGGATCGCTCCATCCACGATTCTCTCAGCTACCACTGCCATCAATTTGGCGTGTGGTATGGTGTCGAAGTATTTGGAGAGGTCGGCATCGATGACGTGGGTATACCGTTGATGCAGGGTGTCTGCTATGGCGTCTACCGCTTCGTGAGCCGATTTCTGCGGACGAAACCCATAGGAGGTGTCGCAAAAATCAGCCTCGAAGATCGGCTCTATGACCAGCTTGACGGCCATTTGGGCCACTCTGTCTCTTAGCGTTGGTATGCCCAGTGGGCGTTGGCTTCCGTCCGGTTTTGGTATCCAGACTCGTTTTACTGCATCAGCTGTATAGCTTCTGCTTTCCAGTTGTTGTGCCAGTTCGGTGAGAAATTGGTCTCTCTCTCCTGCATCTTCTATGGCTCGGCTGCTCACTCCGTCTATGCCGGGAGAGCCTCCGTTTGCGTGCACAAGTCTGTAGGCATGTTCCAGTATGTCTTTCCTGTAGATCTTGTCATAAAGGGCGTAGAAGCGGAAGTCCTCTTCCTGCTTGGCCTTGTAGTATAGCTTCCTCTGTAGATTCCTGATCTTACTTGGGGTTTTTAGTGGCATTCACAATCTCCCTGATCCTCTTTCTCTTTGGTTGCGTGGATAAAGTAGGGCTCCTTTCCTCGGTGTAGAGTTGTGTTGTCTCTACGCCTCAAGCGGTACTATGAACCCCTCCGACTTCCCTATCTGCCACCTGCATTTTCGGTTTCCTTATATGCAAGCGTTGCTCTTACTGGTTGAGCACAGACAGGGATCTCCCGTGCTGCACATTGAATCTTCCATTGCATACCATCCCTGCTACCCCGAGAGATCCGGAGGACTGTTTTCGTTATCTCGGCCCATCGGCGACGGCCTTCCCCTTCTGACCACAGGGTCGGCACCTCTGAAATAAGTAACGAGGCTACATGTAGGTTCACTTTCGTTACGGTCTGCAATTTTGCCCTTGGAAAACTTACAACCCTTGATTACTCAAACGCTGCTTTCCGGTACTATGAAGGTGTACGAATAATTCCTCCTTCGGGACTTTAACCCTTTAGATTCAATGCCGTTCACGGCATACGGTCAGTTCTAACTTTCAAACATGATTTCCAGTTTCCAGTAGAAGCCTATGCTGCCACTAAGTGAGCAACCTGCAACTCATTTCGGTGCTGCTCTGCCTGCCACAAGTCGTACTGTGACTGCAAATTCATCCAGCTTTCGGAGGAGGTGTTGAAGGCGATTGAAAGGCGAACAGCCATCTCCGGACTGATACCGGCCTTGCCATTGAGAATGCTGGAGAGTGTTTTTCGGCTGATGCCTAATCCCTTTGCGGTTTCGGTGACGGTGAGTTCAAGCGGCTCCAGGCACAGCTCTTTAATGATTTGACCGGGATGGGGTGGATTGTGCATAAGCATAAAAATCTCCTAATGGTAGTCTTCGTAATTGACGACTTCGGCATGTTGTCCATTAAATCGAAAGGTCACTCTCCAGTTGCCGCTAACCTGAGAGCGCATGGGGTCGCTTCTTTCAAGTAAACATTTTTTAACATATTGATTTTATATGTCAGTTTGCTTGTAGATGGAGGCCGCGAGGAGCGCGACTGAGACGCTAACATTCCAACAGAACAAGCATTATTTTCCGGCACTTTCAGAAGTGATCGATTAATGTTTGCTGTAATGGTATCGGCAGGAGAGGATGGTTATCTGTTGTTGATCCAATGCATAAACCAGCCGGTTGTTTTGGTCAATTCTCCGTGACCAGAGACCGGACAGATTTTCTTTAAGGGGCTCCGGTTTGCCGATGCCTTCAAAAGGGTGCCGTTGTGCGTCCTGAACCAGCTTGTTGATTCGTTTTACTGTTTTTCTATCCTGTTGCTGCCAATAGAGATAGTCATCCCAGGCCTCAAGTGTCCATGTGATCTTGTTAATCATCGGTCAGGTTGTGGCTAACGGTTTTCCCTGAGCGGTATTGTTCAATAGAGCGGGCCAGATGGGCAGCGTTTTCTGGGCTTATTAGCAAATGTACGGTTTCCATCAAGCCATTGAATTGTTCGAGTGACATGACGACAGCATCCTCGCTGTCACGCCGTGTAATCAATGTGTAGTCATGGTCATCGACGACTTGATCTAGTACTTGTTTAAGGTGGTTACGTGCTTCAGAGAAGTTAATGGCTCTCATGATAGCGGCTCCATGATTGTTGCTACCCAGATTGTTCTCGTATGTTATATGTGATCAATTTACTGTACAAGTTGTTTTTCGGATTATGGCATGGAAGACAGGGTTCCAACAGTATTCCGTTCTCTCCACACCACTGCTGCAACACGCTTTCTTCTGCATCATTTTCGAACTGACAGATAGGCCAGGAGGGTGAGCTGCCGGTTCATTTTGAACCATCTGTTTTTTCATCAACAAACGAAACACTGCTCTTCAGAAAAATCTCTTCTCTACCATCCTGACCCGTTTTTCCATCACGCATCAATACTGTTTGACTTTTATTTATAGGCATATACATCCATGTTATTGATTGAAGTAACTCGATCTAGTACCTGCCATAATCACGGTTGCAGTACCGATCAGATCGGGCCTTGATCGATCAACCGCTGTAAACATTTCAAAGAGTCATTATTTTGAACAACCTGGAGGAGCATCAAAATGAACCGTCAACAGACAAACAGCCGCCCACCTGCCAAATGGAGCCTCTCATGATGGCAACAACACTCTCTCTGTTCAGCGTGACCGCAACGGCCGGGGAGGTTGAATCCTCAATCGCCCGAGGTGGAGAGCTCTATGATAAGTGGTTCAAGGTGGTCAATGCTGACACTCCGAAATCACCCAATCCGGCCTATCCGAGTGACAAGAAGTACTATGGGAAAAAAAGGGGCAGACTGGCGTTGCAAGGAGTGCCACGGATGGGACTATATGGGTGCCAAAGGGGCCTATAGCAAGGGAAAACACCACACCGGATTCAAGGGTGTTTCCGGGGCTGCGGGTAGCAATCCGGCCACCTATTCCACGGGAAAGCGGCCACTTTGCTGCTTTTTATCAA
>CAZKCT010000033.1:4045-20629 GCA_964551545.1 uncultured Piscirickettsiaceae bacterium
AGCAATCCGGCCACCTATTCCACGGGAAAGCGGCCACTTTGCTGCTTTTTATCAATCCCCCATAGTGCCATGTGGCTGAAAGCATTATCATAGCCACCTTTCGGCAACCGGCTGTTTGAGTCTCGGTTGTGAATGGATTCACTGTTTACCAAGAGTTTGATGACGATGAAAAAGGTTGGTTTTGTAGGTTGGCGGGGCATGGTTGGCTCCGTGCTGATGGATCGGATGCGTGAAGAGAATGACTTTGCCAAGATTGACCCTGTCTTCTTTACCACCTCTCAGCTAGGACAGTCTGGTCCCGATGTGGGGAAGCCGGTCCCTGCACTGAAGGATGCCAATGACATTTCAGAGCTGGCTCAGATGGATGCGATTGTTACCTGTCAGGGCGGCAGTTACACCAAGTCGGTGATTGGCCCGCTACGTGAGTCGGACTGGAATGGTTACTGGATTGATGCCGCCTCCTCTCTACGGATGGTAGATGAGTCGATCATTGTGCTCGACCCGGTTAACCGCAACGTGATCGACAATGCGCTGAGCGATGGCAAGAACACTTTTGTCGGTGGTAACTGCACTGTGAGCCTGATGTTGATGGCGATTGGAGGTCTATTCCAGGAGGATTTGATTGAGTGGATTACCCCGATGACCTATCAGGCCGCTTCCGGTGCCGGTGCCCGTAACATGCGTGAGCTGATCTCGCAGATGGGCAGCATCCGTGACAGTGTGGCTGATAAGCTGGATGATCCTGCCAGTGCGATTCTGGAGATTGACCGTGGGGTCTCTTCTCACATGAATAGTGAGGGTTATCCGACCGATCAGTTCGGAGTGCCGCTGGCCGGCAGCCTGATTCCCTGGATTGATACCCAGCTGGAGAGTGGCCAGAGTCGCGAGGAGTGGAAGGCAGAGGCGGAGACCAACAAGATCCTTGGTCGTAGTGATAACCCAGTGCCGATCGATGGCCTCTGTGTCCGTATCGGTGCAATGCGTTCTCACAGTCAGGCGCTCACTATCAAGATGAAGCGGGATATTCCTGTCAGCGAAATTGAGGCGATCATGGCGCAGGCCAATGACTGGGTGAAGGTGGTTCCCAATGATCGTGACCTCAGCATGACTGAACTGACTCCGGCCAAGGTGACCGGTACCCTGAGTGTGCCAGTGGGGCGCGTGCGCAAACTGACCATGGGGCCGGAGTACATCTCGGCCTTTACCGTGGGGGATCAGCTGTTGTGGGGTGCGGCAGAGCCACTGCGTCGTTTGATGGGCATTGCGCTCGAAATCTGATGGCGTTCTCTGTTGCAGTTGTTGGCGCAACAGGCGCAGTCGGAGAGACACTGCTCTCTATTCTGGAGGAGCGGGCGTTCCCGATTGAGATCCTCTATCCACTTGCCAGCAGTAATTCAGCGGGTAAGCGGCTGGAGTTTGGTGAGGCGTCTCTGAAGGTCGAGGATCTCGCCAACTTTGACTTCTCCACGGTGCAGATTGCTTTCTTCTCTGCAGGCGGTGCGGTATCAGAAATGTATGCACCGAAGGCGGCCGAGGCGGGCTGTGTGGTGATCGATAATACCGCCCACTTCCGTTATGACGAAGATGTACCGCTGGTCGTTCCAGAGGTGAATCCTCATGCGATCACTGGCTATGTCAATCGCAATATCATCGCCAACCCAAACTGTTCGACCATTCAGATGGTGGTCGCGCTCAAGCCGATTCATGATGCGGTTGGCATTGAGCGGGTTAATGTGGCGACCTATCAGGCAGTCTCCGGTACGGGTAAGTCAGCGATGGAGGAGTTGGGGCTGCAGACCATGTCGCTGCTTAATCTGCGTGAGATCAAGAACAGCGTCTATCCCAAGCAGATCGCCTTTAATGCATTGCCACAGATCGATGTCTTCAATGAGAATGGCTACACCAAGGAGGAGATGAAGATAGTGTGGGAGACCGCCAAGATTTTCGAAGACCCTTCGATTCTGGTCAACCCTACGGCGGTGCGGGTGCCGGTCTTCTATGGTCACTCTGAGGCGATCCATCTGGAGACCCGTGACAAGATCACTGCGGCTGAGGCGACGGAGCTGCTTCACAATGCGCCGGGCATTAAAGTCATAGATCGGCGAGAGGATGGCGGCTATCCCACCGCAGTTACCGAGGCGGTGGGGACTGATGCGGTCTATGTGGGGCGCATCCGTGAAGATATCTCCCATGATCGCGGACTCGATCTCTGGGTGGTTTCCGATAATGTTCGTAAGGGAGCGGCACTCAACAGTGTGCAGATTGCAGAAATTCTGGTTGCCGATTATCTGTAGTCTGCTGTTTTCGGTCACTACGACCGGGGCCGCGGCCGCTTCTGTTCAACTCTATTCGGCGCTGGGTGAGTCGCTGCTTGCAGAGATACCACTGCTTCCTGAGGAGTTGGGACAGGATCTCTCCTCCTTTCAGGTGGAGGGAGCAGGCCACTCTTGGTCACTGTTGGCAATCCCTGAACAGTCATTGTTATTACTGTTTAGCCAACAGCCGGTCCACGACCCCATTGTGGAGCTGAGACTCTTTGCTGGAGAGAGGGAGCGATTGCTGACCCTGTTTGTCGATCCGGTTGCACCACAATCATCAAAAGAGTTGTTTGGGCGACTGTTTGAGGCACAGCGCCAGCAGCTGACCGATCAGCAGCAGCGGATTACTGCGCTTCAACAGGCGCAGCAGTTGAAGGTGGAGGTTGCCCCTTGGGAGAGAGGATTGAGGGAGCTACAAGGGAGTGTGTTCTCTGGATGGCTCTTTTTCTTGCTGCTGGGAGGTGTCGCCGCACTGCTGATATTGCGCTGGTGGCGTAGCGCTGAGGTGGTTGATCTCAATCAGGGTGAAGGCTTCTCAGTTGAGGCGCAGGATTCGATGCGATCAGAAGAGACGATCTGGGAGGAGTTTCAGCACGGGGTTTCGGAGATCGAATCCCAGATTCAGTCACGACCACAGCCACATCTGGGTCGAGAGGCTGGCGGGTGAGATACGCCGCTGGAGTTGAGTATAACGGTGCCCGATTTCATGGCTGGGAGGTTCAGCAGCCCGAGATTCGGACTGTTCAGGGGGAGGTGGAGCATGCACTGTCGAAAGTGGCCAACCACTTTGTTCGCGTTACCACTGCAGGCCGAACCGATACCGGAGTCCATGCCTCCGGACAAGTGATCCACTTTGAGAGTGATGCCGAGCGCAGTGAGCGCTCCTGGCTTTATGGTGCGAATGCCAATCTTCCGGCTGATGCCTGCCTCTCTTGGGTCAAGCCTGTTTCCGATGAGTTTCATGCCCGCTTCTCTGCCACCGCCCGAAGTTATCGCTATGTCATTTTCAACCGGCCCGTGCGTACGGCACTCTCTGTGCAGGAGCGTACCTGGGTCTATCGACCACTGGATGAACGGAGAATGCAGCAGGCCGCAGACCATCTGGTTGGGGAACATGATTTCAGCTCCTATCGCGCGGTTGCGTGTCAGGCGCACAGCCCGGTCAGAACGATTCACCAGTTGGAGGTGAGTCGCCACGGAGAGGAGGTCCATATCTTTGTGCGCGCCAACGCCTTTCTTCATCACATGGTGCGCAACATTGCCGGGGTGTTGATTGCCATCGGTAGTGGTCTGCAGGAGCCGGAGTGGGCGCGAGAGGTGTTGGCGCTTCGGGACCGCACGCAGGGGGGGATTACTGCGCCGCCAGAGGGGCTCTCTCTGATTCGGGTCGAGTACCCAGAGCCCTTCGAAATTCCAGTGGTGTGATACCATTATAGTGATGCACACTCGGGTTAAAATCTGCGGGATTACCTCCGTTGAGGATGGATTGCACGCTGCCCGGAGCGGTGCGGATGCGATTGGTCTGGTCTTCTACGATCCCAGTCCACGTGCGGTTTCCGTCGAGCAGGCAGAGGCGATTGTTGCGGCGCTACCACCATTTGTGACCACAGTTGGGCTGTTTGTGGATGCAGATTCTGAACAGATTCGCACCACGCTGGACCGAGTGCCAATGGATCTGTTGCAGTTTCACGGGGACGAGTCTCCGACATTTTGTGAACAGTTTCAGCGCCCCTGGATGAAGGCGATCCGCATGAAGCCAGACGTTGATCTGCAGGTTGAGGCGGAACGCTATGCGAAAGCCTCAGCGTTGTTGGTGGATGCCTACCAGCCGGGTGTTCCTGGAGGGACAGGTGAGACCTTTGATTGGAAGCAGATCCCGACCTCCCTGGAAAAACCACTGGTGCTGGCCGGGGGGTTGACCCCAGAGAATGTCGCGCAGGCAGTTGCACAGATCCACCCTTGGGCCGTCGATGTCAGTGGTGGGGTGGAACAGAGTAAAGGGATCAAGAGTCCCGAGAAAGTTGAACAGTTTATTGAGAACGCTGTAGCGTTGAAGAGTTGAGGAAGATGATGTGAGTAGTCGATGGACCGAGCAGCCTGACCCACAGGGCCATTTTGGAATTTATGGAGGGATTTTTGCCTCTGAGACCCTGATGGCCCCCTTGGAGGAGTTGACTGAGGCCTACAGCCGTTACATGAAGGATGAGGAATTCCTCAAAGAGCTGGATGCCGATCTGCAACATTATGTTGGGCGCCCGAGCCCGCTCTACCATGCGTCGCGTTGGAGTGAGCAGCTGGGTGGGGCACAGATCTGGTTGAAGCGAGAAGATCTTAATCACACTGGCGCGCACAAGGTGAATAACACCATTGGTCAGGCGCTGCTGGCAAAACGGATGGGCAAGACCCGGATCATTGCCGAGACCGGTGCCGGTCAACATGGCGTGGCGACCGCAACCGTTGCGGCGCGCCTGGGTTTGGAGTGCATTGTCTATATGGGCGCAGTGGATGTGGAGCGCCAGAAACTCAATGTCTACCGGATGAAACTGCTGGGCGCCAAGGTGGTACCGGTTCACTCTGGCTCCAAAACCCTGAAGGATGCCCTCAACGAGGCGATGCGAGACTGGGTCACCAATGTCGATAACACCTTCTACATCATTGGGACCGTTGCAGGTCCACACCCTTACCCGGCATTGGTGCGGGACTTCCAGGCGATCATTGGCCGTGAGGCCCGAGAGCAGATTCAGCAGCAGGCGGGGCAGTTGCCGGATGCGCTGGTTGCCTGTGTGGGAGGAGGTTCCAATGCGATGGGACTTTTCTACCCCTTCTTGGCTGATGAGTCAGTGAAGATTATTGGTGTCGAGGCTGCAGGCCACGGGCTGGAAAGCGGAGAGCATGCGGCGCCGCTCTGTGCCGGAAAGCCGGGTGTGTTGCATGGCAATCGTACCTACATCATGGAGGATGAGAATGGACAGATTATCGAGACTCACTCCATCTCTGCCGGGCTCGACTATCCAGGGGTAGGGCCAGAGCATGCATGGCTAAAGGATGAGGCGCGTGCGGAGTACGTTGCCATTGATGATCAGGAGGCGCTACAGGGGTTCCACGATTTGACTTTGATCGAAGGAATTCTCCCTGCGCTGGAATCAAGTCACGCCATCGCCTACGCAACCAAGCTGGCACCAACAATGGACAAAGAGCAACATATCATCGTCAACCTCTCGGGGCGCGGCGATAAAGATATTCACACTGTGGCGGAGATTGAGGGGGTAGAGGTATGAAGCCCTCCCTAACAATGCCCTTTTTTTGTGATTGCGGTGTTACCAGCCTACGGCTGTTCGGGGCGGATAGCACCGTGCTCAAATCCTCATGTAGTAGCCTGTTCATTGCGGTTTTCCGTGCGGTGCTGCCTTGCACTAACAACAAAATGACTATTGTTAGGGGTGCCTTATGAGTCGTATCCAGTCCTGTTTTGAGCGCTGTCGCACCAGTGGCCGCAAGGCGCTGATCCCATTTGTAACAGCGGGGGACCCGAATCGTTCAGTCACCGTACCGTTGATGCATGCGATGGTAGAGGCTGGGGCCGACATCATCGAGCTGGGGGTGCCTTTTTCAGACCCAATGGCAGATGGTCCGACGATCCAGAAATCAAGCGAGCGGGCGCTGGAGGAGAACACCAGTATCCACCACGTGCTAGAGATGGTGGCAGAGTTCCGTAATCAAGACCCAGAGACCCCTGTGGTGTTGATGGGCTACCTCAACCCGATTGAGAATATGGGGGCGGAGCAGTTTGCAGTTGCTGCAGAGACGGCCGGTGTGGATGGTGTATTGACCGTTGATTTGCCGCCAGAAGAGGGTGCGGAGTTTGAGCAGGTCTGTGAACAGCACAACCTTGATCCAATCTACCTGTTGGCACCAACCAGTACTGAGGCACGTATTGGAAAGATTACCCGTTCGGCACGAGGATTTGTCTACTACGTCTCAGTGAAGGGGGTCACCGGTTCTCAGACGCCCGATACCTCTGAGGTGAAGGCGCGGGTGGCAGCGATTCGCCAGCAGACCGATCTGCCGGTTGGGGTTGGTTTTGGGATTCGGGATGCGGCCTCTGCGGTGGCGATCGGTGTATTTGCGGATGCCGTGGTGGTAGGCAGTGTACTGGTTTCACGGATGGAGGCACTACAGCAGACGCCAGAGGAGATACCGGCCGCAGTTGGTGGTATTCTTTCAGAAATTCGTGCCGCGCTGGATGAGATAGAACAATAGAAAGGGGAAACCGCGATGACCTGGTTTGAGAAAATTCTTCCAAAAATTCGTACAGAGAGCAGCAAGAAGGCAGTTCCAGAGGGCGTTTGGACCAAATGTAGTGACTGTGAATCAGTCCTCTATCGTGCTGAATTGGAGCGCAATCAGGATGTCTGTCCAAAGTGTGGGCATCACATGCGCATTGGTGCTCGTCGGCGTTTGGAGCTCTTTTTTGATCCTGAGAGTACGCAAGAGATTGCTGCCGATCTGGCTCCAATCGACCATCTGCAGTTCAAGGACCTGAAAAAATACAAAGATCGGATTGCGCAGGCACAAAAGAGTACCGATGAGAAGGATGCGCTGGTGGTGATGCGCGGAACGGTTGAGGAGATGCCACTGGTTGCTGCAGCCTTTGAGTTCAAGTTTATGGGAGGCTCAATGGGCTCCGTGGTGGGGGAGCGTTTTGTGCGTGCAGTCAATGCGGCGATTGAACACAATACCCCGCTTGTTGCTTTCAGTGCTAGTGGTGGCGCGCGTATGCAGGAGGCGCTCTTCTCGCTGATGCAGATGGCGAAGACCAGTGCGGCACTCAATAAGCTGCAAGAGCGTCGCCTTCCCTTTATCTCGGTTCTGACAGACCCAACGATGGGTGGTGTCTCCGCCAGCTTCGCCATGCTGGGTGATCTGAACGTGGCAGAACCCAATGCGCTCATTGGTTTTGCTGGCCCGCGAGTGATTGAACAGACGGTGCGTGAGAAGCTTCCAGAGGGGTTCCAGCGCAGTGAGTTCCTGCTGGAGCACGGTGCGATCGATATGATTGTTGACCGTCGAGAGATGCGCCAGCGGCTCTCCTCCCTGTTGTCGATCATGATGGAGCACCATAACTCCGAAGCAGCCTGAAGGGCCCTGAAGGATTTTTAAGAATCTTGAAAAGCCTTGAGGAGTGGCTCTTCTGGCAGGAGAGTCTCCACCCTGAAGAGATTGAGCTGGGACTGGATCGGATTCGCCGAGTCGCGCAGCGTCTGGGTGTGATAGATCCAGAACCCGCAGTGATTACAGTCGCAGGGACCAATGGAAAAGGCTCTTCGATTGCCATTCTGGAATCGATTGCCTTGAGTGGTGGTCTAAGAGTTGGTGCCTATACCTCTCCCCATCTTTTGCGCTACAACGAGCGCATCCGCATCAATGGTGTAGCGGTGGATGATCAGCTGCTCTGTGAGGCCTTTGAGCGTGTTGACCGGGCTCGGCAGGAAGATTCTCTCACTTATTTCGAGTTTGGCACCTTGGCGGCTCTCGATCTGTTTCGGCAGCAACCACTGGATCTGCTGATTCTTGAGGTGGGGCTTGGGGGGCGATTGGATGCGGTGAATCTGGTTGATGCCGATGTTTCGCTGCTGACCACTGTGGATCTCGACCATCAGGAGTGGCTGGGAGAGGATCGGGAGAGCATTGGTCGAGAGAAGGCGGGGATCTTCCGCCCGGGGCGGCCCGCGATTATTGGGGAGAGTAACCCACCTCAGTCTGTGTTGGCGTATGCGGAGAAGCTGGGAGCGCCCCTCTTTTGCGCAGATCAGCACTTTAGCTGGGTGCAGCATGGCACCGAATGGCACTGGAGAGGTGCCGCAGGAAAGCGGCTTGAGAGCCTGCCGCTGCCGGCATTGAGTGGGCCGATTCAGTTGCGCAACAGCGCTGTAGCACTGGCGGTATTTCAGCAGTTAGGGTGGCTGCCACGGCTTGAGGGGGAGGCGATTCAGCGGGGGTTGCAGCAGGTCACGCTGCCAGGTCGTTTCCAGCGGATTCGGCAGCACCCAGAGGTGGTGGTCGATGTCTCCCACAATCCACAGGCGGCAGCGGTATTGGCGGAGAACCTGGCCTCCAGGCCGGTTCAAGGCAGGACGATTGCAGTGGTGGCCATGTTGCAAGACAAAGAGATGGATGCAGTCATTGAGTGCGTGGCCCCACAGGTAGAGCAGTGGGTGGGGGCCGGTTTGTCGGGGGGGCGTGGGGCTACAAGCAAAGAGATGGAAGCGGTTCTTCACACCGCAGTGGGAGAGGATCGTGTGAAGATGGAAGAGAGCGTGGCGCAGGCATGGCAGCGAGCGTTGGCGTTTGCGGAAAAAGAGGACCGAATTGTGGTCTTTGGCTCCTTCTATACGGTTGCGGTGGTGCTGTCCTGCCCATAAAATCAGCATAACATCAGAGATCAGGAGTGGAACGTGCTTCAACAGGTTGAGTTAAAACAGCGCATTGTCGGTGGGATCGTTCTGGTCTCGATTGCGGTGATTGTGGTTCCATTCTTGATGAATGACCCTCGTAAAGAGGTGCAGATTCTGGAGAGTAACGTCCCGGCATGGCCTGATGATCTACCAACCACGACCATTGAGCTGGATGAGAAGGCACTGTCGCCTGTTTCTCAGCCGGTGGTGAAGCAGCCCCAGAAGCCAAAGACGAAGCCTGTTGTGCAATCACCAGCGAAGCCTTCCTCGGAGAAACCTCCTGCGGCTGTGAAGCCTGCAGCAAAGAAGGTCGAGAAATTGGCAACACCCGCAGCCCCCTCAGGAAAGCAGTGGGAGGTGCAGGTGGTGAGTTATGGAGCAAAAAGCCGCAAGCGTGCGGAGCGCTTCTTGAAGCGGATGACTGAAAAAGGGTATCCGGTAGAGTTGCGTGAAGTGACTCGAAAAGGAAAGAGCACTCTGCGAATTGTAACCAGGCCGGTTGCCTCCAGAGGTGAGGCCAAGGCACTGAAGAAGAAAATTGATCAGGCCTTTAAGGCGGACAAAGTACAGTCACTGGTACGTGCATTGAAGTGAAAGGCTCTTCCCGGAAAGCGGGAAGCCGCAAAGGCACCGGAAAACGGATCGCCAAAAAGAGAAAGCTACCTGTAAAACCGGTGAAGCGCCGCTCCCTGTTGGGACGGCTTTTCCTCTTTCTATTCCCATTTCTACTCGCCTACCTGCTCTGGCTGGATGGCATGGTGCGTGACCAGTTTGAGGGGAAACGGTGGGAGCTTCCTGCGCGTGTCTACGCCTCTCCGATGGAGCTCTATGCAGGAAAGCCGTTAACCGCCACGCAGCTGGTGGCATCCCTTTCGGAACTCAGTTATCAGCGGCAGTCTGATCTGCTAGAAACAGGAAGTTATGACTTGCAGCATGGAAAGGTGCTGCTCCACTCCCGGCCTTTCCGTTTCTGGGATGGATTGGAGACTGCGCAGCGGGTTCGGATCTCTTTCCAGGGTGGGCAGATTGCATCGATCAGAGAGGTTCGTCATGGTGGGGCAGTTGATTTGCTGCGCCTGGATCCACTGCCGATTGGGAGTTTCTATCCGGCGCATGGAGAGGACCGCCTGCTGGTGCAGCTAGAGGCGCTCCCAGAGCATCTGACTAAAACTTTGATCACGGTGGAGGATCGGGCATTTACCCGTCACTTCGGGATCAACCCACTGGGAATCGGACGAGCACTGTTGGCCAATCTGAAAGCGGGACGAATGGTGCAGGGGGGGAGTACGCTGACTCAGCAACTGGCAAAGAATCTCTTTCTCAACCGGGAGCGGACGTTGTTGCGCAAGGTACAGGAGGCGCTGATCACGCTGCTCCTGGAGTTTCACTACAGCAAGCGGGAGATTCTTGAGGCCTACCTCAATGAGGTCTACTTTGGTCAGGATCGTCGCCGTGCCATCCATGGGGTGGGGGTGGCCAGCCATTTCTTCTTTGGTCACAGTGCCAGCGAGCTCACGCTGCCGGAGTCGGCGCTACTGGTGGGCATGCTGAAAGGGCCTTCTCGTTATAACCCACGGAAGCATCCAAAGCGGGCGAAAGCACGACGGAATCTGGTATTGGATCTGTTGGCCCAGCAAGGGGTTGTCAGTGAGAGCGAGGCGGAACAGGCCAAGCGTGCTCCGCTTGGGGTGACTCGAAAAGCGCCCTCTGCCCGTTCGCGCTATCCCGCATTCCTCGATCTGGTGCGCAAACAGATCTTGCGGGACTATGAAAAAGAGGATCTGGTCAGCGAGGGGTTGCAGATCTTTACCACCCTCCAGCCACAGGTACAGCGTTCAGCAGAGCGCGCACTCCAGCAACGGATCAGAGAACTGCAGCGCGATGGGAAAAGTGGCCTGCAGGGGGCTGTGGTTGCGATTCACCCCGGCAGTGGTGAGGTTGAGGCGTTGGTGGGTGATAAAAGTCCACGCAGTCGAGGATTTAATCGGGCGCTCCATGCCGTGCGACCGATTGGGTCTTTGGTGAAGCCAGCCCTTTTCCTGGCTGCGTTGGAACAACCGGATCGCTACACACTGATCTCCTCGCTGAAAGACCAGCCATTTGAGCTGGGAAGTGGCGCGCAGCGCTGGCGTCCGGAGAACTATGATGGAAAGTCACACGGAATGGTTCCACTCTACCGGGCGCTCAGCCACTCCTACAATCTCTCCACGGCTCGACTGGGGGTGGCGCTTGGGATTCCACAAGTGGCCTCGACATTGAGGCGACTTGGCGTGGAGCGTGAAATTCCAAACTATCCTTCACTGTTTCTTGGGGCGCTGGAACTCTCTCCGCTGGAGGTGACGGCACTCTATCAGCCGTTGGCGAATGGTGGATTACAGACCCCGTTGCGTTCGATTCGAGCGGTAATGGATCGTCAAGGAAATCCTCTCAATCGCTACCCACTGCATGTGAAAGAGGTTGCCTCCCCTGATGCAGTGTCACTGCTACAGTGGGGGCTGCAGGAGGTGGTTCGTTCAGGAACAGGTCGTGCACTGCAGCAGCAGCTTCCGTCGACCACTGAAATTGCAGGAAAGACAGGGACCACCGATGGGTGGCGGGATAGCTGGTTTGCCGGGTTTGGTGGTGATCGCCTTGCGGTGGTCTGGATGGGGCGTGATGACAATAGCGAGGCTGGCGTGAGTGGCTCGACCGGGGCACTGCGGGTGTGGGGAAAAATGATGGCTGAGGCGCCAATTGCGCCGCTTCAATGGCGTGCGCCAGAAGGCGTTCAATCCTATTGGATCAATGAGGCAGGGCAGCGTACCACGACTCGCTGTGCTGGAGGAGAGAGAGTTCCCTTTATTGAAGGAAGTGCGCCGAGAGCCACGGTACAATGTCGCTAGTTTGCCAAATACTGGTTCGTTGCCAAGAGCACTGTTATTGATGAGTCGTCTGGTCTTTCTCTTCCCTTCACTGCTTCTGCTGCTCACTCTGCAGGGGTGCAGCTCTGTGACGCCGACTGCTCCGGTTGAGGAGTACTCCAGAGGAACGCCCAAGGCCTTGCCAAGGGTCGTTCGACCATCAGCACCATCGGCCCAAGGTCCTCGATTGAAACGTAGCGCTACCCCTGCTCCAGAAGAGCCGCAGGAGTCCGTTGATCCACTGCTGGGGTTGTTGCAGAAGATTGAACAGGCAATGAAATCGGGAGCATTTAATCGGGCTGAAGGATTGATTGAACGAGCACTGCGGATCGACGCCCAGCGGGCAGGGTTGTGGCATGATCTGGCGCGCGTTCGGTATCGCCAAGGCAGTTACCAAGAGGCCGAGACGCTTGCGCGTCGATCCAATACGCTCGCCATTGGACGGCCTGAGTTGCAGCAGGAGAACTGGACCTTGATTGCGCGTGCCAGAGAGGTATTAGGGGATCGGACCGGTGCAGCACAGGCCCGAGAAAAGGCAGGTCTGAGATGAGTGAACAGGATCAGCCCTCTGCGATATTGGGTGCCTCCGGGCCATTTGCAGAGGCCATTGAGGGATTCAAACCGCGTCAGCCTCAGATGGAGATGGCCGATGCGGTGGCGGAGGCGATTGAGCAACGCTCGATTCTGGTGGCTGAGGCGGGAACAGGGACGGGGAAGACCTATGCCTATCTGGTGCCGGCACTGCTCTCTGGCGAGCGGGTGATCATCTCGACAGGGACCAAGAATCTGCAGGATCAGCTCTATCATCGCGACCTGCCCGCAGTACGCAAACTGCTCAACCGAAGCGCGGTAACCGCGTTGCTCAAGGGACGTTCTAACTACCTCTGTCTTCATCGGTTGGATCTGACGGAGGATCAGGGGCATTTCTACTCTCGCCGAGAGGCAGCTAAATTTACCAGGATCCGTCGCTGGGCCAGTGAGACCGATTCAGGGGATATCGCAGAGCTGGAAGATGTGGAAGAGGGAGATCTGCTCTGGCCAAGAGTTACCTCCACAGCGGATAACTGTTTGGGGCAGGAGTGCCCGCAGTGGGAGGGATGCCATGTGGTCAATGCGCGGCGGCGGGCACAGGAGGCCGATCTGGTAGTGATCAATCATCATCTCTTCTTCGCCGATATGGCACTGAAAGAGGAGGGGTTTGGTGAGCTGCTGCCGGGTGCCAATGCGGTGATTCTTGATGAGGCGCATCAACTGGCAGAGACGGCAACCAGCTTCTTTGGAGAGCGAGTGAGCCATCGTCAATTGATGGAATTGGCAGAGGACACCATTGCTGAGCATTTGGTTGAGGCTCCCGATCATAAGCCACTGCAGGTCTGTGCCGATCAACTGAAGAAGGCTGTGGCGGACTTCCGTTTGGCACTGGATGGGCCATTGGGGCGTTATCCCTGGAGTGAGCTGTTGCGCCGACCAAAACTGGAGCAGGCGATTGAGCTGTTACGGGAGGCAATTGAGACACTGGCCGCTGAACTGGGACGTGTGGCAGAGCGTGGTAAAGGGTTAGAGGGGTGTGCAGAGCGTGGAGAGGTGCTGCTGGATGGTTTTACCCGGCTGACCGGTGCCGCGCCAGAGGGGCAGATTCACTGGGTAGAGATCCACAAGAACGGTTTTGCGATCCACCACACGCCACTGGAGATTCGGGAGACCTTTCAGGGGCAGATGGAGGGGCGGGGTTGTGGCTGGATCTTCACCTCAGCAACCCTGGCGGTTGATGGAGTGTTTGACCATTTTCTGCGCGAGTTCGGGATTGAAGAGGCGGTCACGGCGCGCTGGGAGAGCCCCTTCGACTTCCAGCGTCAGGCCCTCTTTTTTCACCCCAGTGGATTGCCGCAACCCAATGATGCCCGTTATGGAGAGCAGATGATGGAGCAGGTGTTGCCGCTGATCGAGGCGAGCCAGGGGCGAACTTTCCTGCTCTTTACCAGTCACAAGGCACTGCGTGCAGCAGCAGAGTTTCTACGTGAAAAAGAGGTTCACTTTCCATTGCTGGTTCAGGGGGAGTCGCCACGTAGTCAGCTGCTGGAGCGTTTTCGTCAACTGGGCAATGCGGTGCTATTGGGCGCCTCCAGTTTTTGGGAGGGGGTCGATGTCCGGGGAGAGGCGCTCTCCTGTGTGATTATCGACAAATTTCCCTTTGCCTCACCGGGTGATCCTGTCCTGCAGGCGAGAATTCAGGCGCTCAACAGCTCCGGGCGTAATGCTTTTATGGAGCTTCAACTCCCCAGGGCAGTGATTGCATTGCGGCAGGGAGCAGGGCGGTTGATTCGAGATGTCGAGGATCGAGGCGTGTTTGTGATCTGTGATCCGCGCCTGCTCAAAAAGGGTTATGGGCATACCTTTTTGAACAGCCTACCCGATATGGCAAGAACCAGAGAGGTTGAAGTGGTGAAACAGTTCTTTTCAGAGGTGCAGGCTGAGCAAGATGCTGCAGCGTGAGGATTAGTCGTGAGTGAGCATGTAAAGATTTTGGCCATTGATACTGTAACTGAGGGCTGTTCTGCCGCCCTACTCATTGATGGTGTTGTCAGTGAGAAGTTCGAGGTGACACCACGGGGACATACCCAGCGGATTCTGCCGATGGTCGATCAGCTGCTGCAGAAGGCCTCGGTTTCATTGAGTGAACTGGATGCCCTTGCCTTTGATCGAGGACCAGGAAGTTTCACTGGCCTGCGCATTACCGCAGGCGTGGTGCAGGGGTTGGCCTATGGAGGAGGCGTACCGGTGATCCCGGTCTCTTCGTTGGCTGCGCTGGCTCTGACACAATTTGAACAGACGGGAGAGCAGAATCAGTTGGCAGCAATTGATGCCCGAATGGGGGAGGTCTATTGGGGCGCCTATCAGATGGTCGATGGCGTCCCTCGGCTGCAGGGAGAGGAGGCGGTGTTACCACCTGCTTTGTTGCCAATCCTGGAGGGCATGTGGAGTGGTGTTGGAACGGGGTGGGGGAGTTATCGAGAGGCGTTAAAGGAGCGCTTCTCGGGTCATCTGTTGTCTGTAGATGGTGAGGCACTGCCCCGTGCAGGAGTGATTGCGCAACTGGCACTCGGGGATTATCGCAATGGTCGTCTACTTCCAGCAGAGCAGGCACAACCGGTCTATCTGCGTAATCAGGTGGTGCACCAGAAATGATGAGTTTTTCTGACTAGAAGGCCTCGAACTGGTCCCCAGACTGTTCTTTCGCTTTCTGGGCTTTTTGCAGGGCTTCCTGCTTGCTGGCACCTCCCAGCATCTCTTGATAGACAATCTGTGCATCTTCCATCGCAAAGGTGTTGTTCATGCGTTGGTGCATCTTTTTCCACTCTTCCAGGTCATGGATTCGCTCAGGGTCGTTGATGAGTTCAGCGGTTGCATTGAGACAGTTCTCTACCTGGACTAGCTGTTGGGAGACTCGATCGAAGTCCTGAAATGCCATGATAGCGCTGTTGATGGTCTCATCCAGTCGGTCATACTCCTCTAAAGAGTGATCCGAATCGGGTGCGCTGCTCTCTTCGCGTAACCTTTCAGTATGTTGACGAATTTCCCGAATCATTCGTGAGCGTTGAGTGAGCTGATCAATCATCTCTCGCATATTCTGGTCTCCCCCAAGCATCGAGTGCTCGATCAGGGCGACAGAAACATTGAACATGGTGACGGTTTCCCGGATTTGGGATTTCATCTGATTGGTGATGAAGCAGATCTTCTCGGCGGCACGGGAGATGCGTTGGTAGATGATCCAGGTGACGGCTGAGGCAACCAGAAAGAATCCAATGCCCAGTGCCCAGAGAAGTTGCAGCGTTCTCTGGTACTCCTGTTCAGAGGTGGTGATTGCCTGTTGGCTGCTGACCTCAACTAGGTGGAGAATTCTGTTCATGCTTTCCCCGACGATCTTGCGGGCTGGAATGACTGTGTTGCTGAAGATCTTTTGCGCCTCACTTCGTTGTACTTCGGTCATTCCCTCTTCAGCCATGACCAGTCGCAGTACCTGATTGAAAGCTTGCGTTCCCTGTTTCGACTGCTCCAATGCATGATTCAGGGCGCTGCTCTCTTTCTCTGAAAGTCTCATCGCTAGCAGTCGATTGCGGGCAGCCATAAACTCACCAGCGCGGCTGCTGAACTGTATCGCCAGCTCATCTCGTTCAAAGGGGTCATCTTCAAAGTAGATTTGCATGATCAGTATGCCACGCTCCCGCGAAGTGTCGAGCATGGTTTGAGCTAAATTATTTTTTACCAGTTTTTCATTCACGATTTTCTCCATGTGACCATGGAGGGAACGGAATGCAGAGACAGAAAGTGTCATCTGAATAGCCATCATCACCAGCAGTAGCCCAAACCCAACCAATAGGGGTGTGCTGTTTGGCTGAAACCAGTTGCTGTTCGGTTGCCTATGGTGTGGCACGGGAGAGGGTCCCGGTTGTGTGTTGTCTAGTGCAGCACGCGATTAACGATGTTGAGCAGATTTTCAGGGCTGAATGGCTTGGTGACCCATCCAGTTGCCTGTAGCTCCTTGCCACGTAGCTTGGCCTGATCAGAACTCTCCGTGGTGAGAAAGAGGATGGGAGTGAAGCGGTAGTCTGGCATTGCGCGAATCTCCTCAACCACCTCATAGCCGCTCATCCCGGGCATATTGATGTCGACCAGAATTAGATCAAAGGCGCTCTTTCCGGCGCTACGGCGCTGTTCGATTAAACCGAGTGCCTGTTTCCCCTCTTCAGCCTCAATGACCCCGTAGTTGCCACCTCGTTCAGTTAAAGCAAAAACAATTGCGCCACGAAGTGAAGCAGAGTCGTCCACCGCCAATACAGTTGCCATCGAAAATCTCCCTTGTTTGATTAATTGCTTTTATTGTTTTTTTATTCGCTTTCAATATACGTGATC
>CAZKCT010000034.1:0-19176 GCA_964551545.1 uncultured Piscirickettsiaceae bacterium
TATTGGCTAAGGGATTTGATCTGATTTTGGTCAAATCATTTCGTTACTATGGGTTGATTTCACCTATTCGGAGTCAGGTTTTGATCTGGATCAATGAAGATAGAGTTGAATTTGATCGATTCTTCGTTAGCCAGCAACGAGACCGATTCGATGTGCTCGGTCTGTTGTTTTATGGATTCAATGAACGAGGGGTATCTAAATGATGAGTGATGGTATGAAGCGGTTAACCAGCAAAAAAGCAGCGCTCAGTGTTGCAATTGCAATGACAGTTGGTCTCTCTGGGTGTGGTGATTCCGGAGATGCTGAGAGTGCGAAAAAAGCGCCTCAACCTGCCCCCACTCCTGCAGCTTCCGCACCGGCTCCTGCTCCTGCTCCGGTAGCACCAGCGCCTGTAGCCAAGGCGCCAGAACCAGCGCCCGCTCCGGTTGTTGCCAAAAAAGAGGCAGCGCCTGAAGCAGTTGCAAAAACAGTTTCTGCATCCTCTCCAGCACTCTCCGAGGTTGATTTTGAAAGAGCCAAGGATCTATATTTTCAGCGCTGTGCCGGTTGCCACGGTGTGTTGAGAAAAGGTGCAACAGGCAAGAGCCTGATGCCTAAGGATACTCTGGAGTTGGGGCAGGAGCGTCTTGAGAAGATTATCACCTACGGAACAGAAGGGGGGATGAATAACTTCGATGACATCTTCTCGAAAGAGGAGATCTCGCTGATCTCTACCTATATCCAGATGGAGCCACCGATTCCACCAGAGATGTCGCTGGCTATGATGAAGGAGCGCACCAAGACCTATACTGCGCCGGAAGATTACCCAACCAAACCGCTGCATGGTCGTAACTGGGAGAACTTCTTTGTTGTGATTGAGCGTGATGCTGGTAAGGCTGCGATCATTGATGGTGACACCAAAGAGATCGTCACTCATATTGATACCGGCTACGCCGTACACGTGATCAAGGCGACTGAGCACCATGCAACAGAGCATCCCGTTGGTGGCGTTCCTGGGCGCTTCTGGTACACCATGGGTCGTGATGGCCGTATGACCAAGATTGACCTGTTCCAGACACCAGACAAGATGTTGGTTGCTGAGACCCAGATTGCCTATGATGCCCGTGATGTTGCCATCTCTGGTGACGGTCGTTATGTCATCGGCGGCGGTTACTGGCCACCACACTTCGTGATTGCTGATGCGATTACCATGGAGCCACTGAAAGTCGTTTCCACTCGTGGTGTGAATGTCGATGGTGAATATGTAAACGAGTCCCGTGTTGCTGCGATCTACACCACGCCAAATGAGCCAACCTTCCTGGTTTCTGCCAAGGAGCTGGGTCAGATGTGGCAGGTGGATTACACAGATCTTGCAAACCTGAGAATTGATAAGATCGATTCTGCGAAGTTCCTGCATGATGGATTCTTCGATCCAACCGGTCGTTACTTCCAGATTGCGGCGAATGCCTCTGACAAGATGGTTGTGGTGGATACCAAGAGCAGAAAGCTTGAGGCGATGATCGATACTAATGGCAAGAAGCCACATCCAGGTCCTGGAGCAAACTGGAACGACCCTGAGTTTGGCCCTGTTGGTGCAACCACTCATCTGGGTACCGGTATGGTCACGGTCTGGGGTAATGATCCGAAAGGAAATGCTGAGCATGCCTGGAAGATCGTTCGTGAGATCGAGACTGATGGTGCAGGCGTATTCATCCGTACCCATCCAAACAGCAAGTATGTTTGGGCGGATCAGACCAAGCATCCTGAACCAGAGATCCAGCAGTCTGTACAGGTGATTTCCAAGGCCACTGGTAAGATCGTCAAGACCATCCGTGTAACAGAGGAAGAGGGTAAGGCTGCGGTCCACATTGAGTTTAATGAGGATGGCTCTGAGGCCTGGATCTCTGTCTGGAATCGCGCTGACAATGGCAACCCAACGGGTGAGATCGTGGTCTATGATGCCAAGACCCTTGAAGAGAAGACTCGCATCAAAGGCCTGACCACACCAACGGGTAAGTTTAATGTGAGCAACCGAACCAACCATGTTACTTAACTAAATTTGAAGTATCGGCCTCTCGGGTTAAGGACTGATCTGAGAGGCCATTTAATCCGTCCCACAGGAGAACCATGAAGATGAAAAAACTGTCGTTAACCGCAATCAGTCTGGCTGTCGGCTTTGCAATGGGGGGAGCTAGCTCAGTTGCATCAGCAGCAGCCCCAACATTGTCTGATGCTGACTTTGAGAAGGCTAAAACGCTCTACTTTCAACGATGTGCTGGTTGTCACGGTGTGTTGAGAAAAGGTGCAACAGGCAAGAGCCTGATGCCTAAGGATACTTTGGAGTTGGGCCAGGAGCGCCTTGAGAAGATTATCACCTACGGAACAGAAGGTGGTATGAACAACTTTGACGATATTTTCACCAAGGAAGAGATCTCAATGGTCTCTACCTACATCCAGATGGAGCCACCGATTCCACCTGAGATGACTCTGGATATGATGAAAGAGCGCACCAAGGTCTATACCGCTCCGGAAGATTACCCAACCAAGCCGCTGCATGGTCGTAACTGGGAGAACTTCTTTGTTGTGATCGAGCGTGATGCCGGTAAGGTGGCGATCATTGATGGTGACACCAAAGAGATCGTTGCTCACCTGGATAGTGGCTATGCAGTACACGTAATCAAGGCGACTGAGCACCATGCAACAGAGCATCCTGTCGGTGGTACACCAGGTCGCTTCTGGTACAGCATTGGTCGTGATGGCAAGATCAACAAGTTTGACCTGTTCCAGACGCCAGACAAGATGTTGGTTGCTGAGACCCAGATTGCCTATGATGCCCGTGACGTTGCGGTCTCTGGTGATGGTCGTTATGTCATCGGTGGCGGCTACTGGCCACCACACTTCGTAATCGCTGACGCGGTCACTATGGAGCCACTGAAAGTCGTTTCCACTCGTGGTGTGAACGTCGATGGTGAGTATGTGAACGAGTCCCGTGTTGCTGCGATCTACACCACGCCAAATGAGCCAACCTTCCTGGTTTCTGCCAAGGAGCTGGGTCAGATGTGGCAGGTGGATTACACAGATCTTGCAAACCTGAGAATTGATAAGATCGATTCTGCGAAGTTCCTGCATGATGGATTCTTCGATCCAACCGGTCGTTACTTCCAGATTGCGGCGAATGCCTCTGACAAGATGGTCGTAGTCGATACGAAGACCCGTAATCTTGAGGCGATGATCGATACCAATGGCAAGAAGCCACATCCAGGTCCAGGTGCAAACTGGAACGATCCAAAATATGGCCCTGTAGGTGCAACCACTCACTTGGGTACTGGTATGGTCACAGTTTGGGGTAATGATCCAAGTGGCCGTCCAGAGCATGCCTGGAATATCGTTCGTGAGATCGAGACTGATGGTGCTGGCGTCTTCATCCGTACTCATCCAAACAGCAAGTATGTTTGGGCGGATCAGACCAAGCATCCTGAGCCAGAGATTCAGCAGTCTGTACAGGTCATCTCCAAAGCTACCGGTGAGATCGTCAAGACCATCCGTGTAACAGAGGAAGAGGGTAAAGTTGCAGTTCACCTTGAGTTCAATGAGGATGGATCTGAGGTTTGGGTCTCTGTCTGGAATCGTGCTGACAATGGCAACCCAACGGGTGAGATCGTGGTCTATGATGCCAAGACGATGGAAGAGAAGGCCCGTATCAAGGGGCTGACAACGCCTACTGGTAAGTTCAACGTTTATAACCGGACAAACCACGTCACTTAAGACGATAAGAAGTTAAAGCTGGCCCCTTGCGGGGCCAGCTTTTTTGTGCCTTTTCAGAGGGACATTTCCAAAGTCGTGATCCATATCAAAGAAAGGTGACCACGACTTTGTAAAAGTTTGCTCTCATCGATGACTCATTAACGACGGAGAACCCTATGTCGATCCCCCAACGCCCCAGCTATGGCCAGAGAATGAAAGCCCTCTTCTCACGGAGGATGATGCTGAATACGAGTCTTGGTGGGGGATTGCTCTTTGCGATCTTCGGTATTATTTTCTGGGGTGGTCTCAATACAGGGATGGAGGCGACCAACACCATGGAGTTCTGTATCTCTTGCCATGAGATGGAAGAGAACGTCTATAAGGAGTACCAGAAGACCATCCACTACGCCAACCGCAGTGGCGTCCGTGCCACCTGCTCGGACTGCCATGTTCCTGACCCATGGGTACACAAGGTGGCGAGAAAAATTCAGGCGAGCCGAGAGGTTGTAGGGAAAATTCTGGGTACCATCGACACGCCCGAGAAGTTTGAGGCACACCGCCTGAGGCTGGCAAAGAATGTCTGGAATGCGATGAAGGCAACCGACTCGCGTGAGTGCCGCAACTGTCACGACTTTACCGCAATGAACAAGGATAATCAGAAGCCGCGTGCTCAGAATCAGCACGTCAATGCGCTGCGGGATGGCCAGACATGTATTGACTGCCATAAGGGAATTGCCCACATGAATGTGCGTGATCAGCTAGAAGACGAGGAGCTGGAGGCTCTGGAGGCCCCTGATGCAATGCTCGCACGGCCTGATGCAAAACTGTTCGAGATGAAAGATGTGGCCCCGGATCTGGCTGAGAAGATGGCGCAGGAGCAGGCTGCTGCAGAGGCATCAGCTGCGGCTAAACGTGAGGCCGAAATCAAGCAGGCGGCTGCGATGATGGCCAATGAGATGGCGAAGACGATGGCTGAAGAGATGGTGGCCAATGCAGCCGCTGGCCCAGCGGCCTCATCTGCCTCAGGCGATGGGATTGATACTCGGTGGAATATGGTTGAGGGGCGCAAGATCTCAATCTTCTATCCGGGGCAGGCCTCGATGGAGTGGACACTGAATGGTCGAGACCATGGTGGCGCACGTCCATTCACCAAGGGAGGGGATCGCTGCTTCACCTGTCATGACAAGGAAGCTGTCGATATGGGTGACCGCATTGTTGGCGGTGGCCATAAGAGCGTCTCCGAGCCCAATCCGATTGCCGGCAAGCGTGGCGGCTTCCCGGTCACGGTCAAGGCGGCTTATGATGACGAAAATCTTCACATGTACTTCCATTGGCATGATAGTGGTACGCCGGTTGCCGAGGGTGAGCGTATGGACGCTGAAAATGCGATCAAGCTGGCCATGATGTTTGCGACCGATAAGGTTGAGTATGCCGACCGTGCCGGCTGCTGGGGCACCTGTCACCATGATGCCAACGAGATGCCGCACCAGCCTGAGGGCCAGGATGTTGTGAAGTACATCAAAGAGTCTCGCAAGAAGATCGAGGTCAAGGGTCGTCGTGGCAAGAAGCGTGGCGGCTGGGACAAGTTGAAGGGTGATGATGAGATCCAGGCTGCCTTTGAGGCGAAGAAATTCATGGATCTGATTCGCTACAAGTCTGATGGCACTGTCGAGGATGGTTATATCCTGAAAGACCGTGTGATGGATGGCAGCATCGAGGATACCGAGATGGTCTCCGAATACGCCAACGGCATGTGGACCGTGGTGATGAAGCGTAAGCTCAACTCTGGTGATGCGGATGATCTACCGATTGAGGCGGGTCAGCTCTACAACTTCGGATTCGCCGTTCATGATGACTACAGCAATGGTCGTTATCACCATGTCTCGTTGGGTTACAAGTTGGGTCTGGATGATCCAAAAGCGGAGATCAATGCAGTAAAATGGTGAGATGACTACTCTTAAAACTGTCACAGAGCCTCTCAGAGATAGTCTGAGGGGCTCTTTTTTGTGGGCTGCTCTGCTGTTTTCCTCAAACATCGTGGCTACAGGTGTCACTACGGATGTGGCTGAGGTTAGTATCAAGAAGTTTCTCTACCATCCGGCAGAGATCACTATTCAAGTGGGAGAGCGCGTTCGCTGGGTGAATGAGGAGCGACGCCAGTACCACTCGGTTCAGTTGCATCGGGATGGTTCAGAAGATGAGATTCTGGACTCCGGCTATCTCTTTCCTGGAGACCAGTGGGAGCACCGTTTTGATAAGCCAGGCAATTACTCCTACCTTTGTGGGCCACATCCAGAGATGGTCGGGAATATTATCGTTACCAAAAAATAGTGCGGGTGTGGTGAGCCCAGTCCGTGCAGCGATTATTCCAGCAGCGCCTCTCGCATCCGCTCCGCATCGAGAATACGGATGTCGTTTCCATGCACCTCAATCATCTCCAGCTTCTTCAGCTTTCCAAGAATACGGGAGAAGGTCTCTCGCTGAATGGAGAGCCGAGAGGCGATGACACTCTTCTGAGTCGGGAGGTGAAACTCAGTCTCTCCCTGAAAGCCTTCAGGGATGAAGGAGAGCAGATAGTTGATCAGTCGGTTGGTTGCACTATTAAGACAGAGGTCACCAATCTCAGAGACGCGCTCCTGTAACTGTCTGCTGAGATCCGCCATAATCCATAGGGAGATCTCTGGGTTTTTCTTCAGGATGCTGAGATAGGTCTGATTGTTAAAAGAGAAGACCTCCCCATTCTCCAGGAATTCACAACTCACAGGGTAGTCACCACTCTCCATGAACATGACAGCTTCGGCAAAGGAGTTGCCGGGTTGTAGAATGTTGATGGTTTTCTCTCCTCCATCTGGGGCCAGCAGAAAAAGGCGCACAGAGCCTGTTCGCAGGATATAGAAGAGTTCTGCGTGGTCTCCTTGAGAAAAGAGCAGCTCATGCTGGCTTTTTCGTACCAGATCAGAGGAGTGAAAGATCTGTTCTATGACATCCTTGCTGATGGAAGAGAAGAGGGGGGAGCGTCGAATTTCACGCTCAAACACGGAAGAGAGAGGCATTGTATAATAATGAAAAAGGTCTGTTCTTATGTGACAATTTGTTGCGTGGAGTGTATCTACTTTGTTCGGGGTTGTCATTTCTATCTGTTGACTTTGACGCAAATCAATCAGGTGGGAACGGGAGGCCGCTACACTAGAAAAACAGCTGATGGTGTGATCAACCGCTGTTCTGATTAAGGGAACCGTTTTATGAAGAAAAGCTATTCGATGTTTGGACTCTTTTTCCTGATTGTCGTTGCCTTGGTAACGATCTTTCTTGGGTTCCTGTTTGGGATGGATAATCCGATACCGTGGATCGTGTTGGCAATTTTGGCCCTGATTCCCTATCTCCATGAGCGCAAGATTCGTCGAGAGTATATCGACTGGAAACCGGAATATGAGGTGGGGATTGAGTTGATCGATCACGACCACCAAAAGCTGGTCGGCATGCTCAATCAAGTGGTCAGCGCGGCCAACTTCCATATGGGAGAATCCTATACTGTTGGCATCATCGGCGAGCTGATTGACTACACCAAGTACCACTTCGAGCGTGAAGAGGGGTTGATGAAAGAGCATGACTACCCTGATTTTGAGGCACACATTCAACAGCACCGAGAGATGGTGAAGCAGGTGGAGGTCTTTGGTGAGCGAATCAATGCACGCCCCAATTGTGAAGATGATGTCTGTATGGAGGTCTACCACTATCTGCGATCGTGGTTGGTCAACCATATTACCCATACCGACAGGGATCTGGGGAACTACCTTGCAGGGCAAGGTGTTCAGTAAACCGGTATTGAAAAAGTCGCTTCTGCCACAGTTAGTGGCGCTACTGCTGTTCCACGGGGCAGCTATTGCTGATGCGCCTCTTGATGATGAACTCTCCCTGGCGATGGCCGCAACGCCCAATGTGGATGCGGGGAAAGAGGTCTTCAAGCTCTGTGTCGTCTGTCACCAGACGGAGTCCTGGGGAACCGTTGATGGAAGCTATCCTCAGCTTGCTGGGCAGCATCGTAGTGTCATTATCAAGCAGATTGCCGATATTCGTGCAGGGAACCGGGATAACCCGTCCATGCTGGTGATCGCGCAAGAGAAAGTGATGGGAGGGGCACAGGCGATCGCTGATGTGACTGCCTATATCCAGACATTGCCGATGACCCCTAAGCCTGGATTAGGGGCAGGGGAGCGCTTGGGTAAAGCGGAGCGGATCTACTTTCGAAAGTGTGCGGAGTGCCACGGTAGCAATGGGCAAGGGGATGACGAGCGCTATTATCCTAGAATTCAGGGGCAGCACTATCTCTACCTGCTGCGGCAGTTGAAGTGGATTCAGCAAGAGAAGCGGCGCAATGCCAATCCCGAGATGGCAAAACGGGTCAACAAGATGAAAGAGAGTGATCTGATGATTCTTGCAGACTACGTCTCTCGAATGGGTCCACCGGAAGAAGATCTTGCCCCGGAGGGGTGGAAGAATCCTGATTTCTAGAGGGGAGGGTATCTCCTCGGTTGGGACTCAGGCCATGCAGGCCGGAAGCTCCCCAACCACCTCTTGCGTTTCTTTGGGCGCGGTGATCAAGATTTCAAATTCACCCTCGGGTGTCTGTCGAGGCGTTATCGTAAATCCCTGCTTCTCCAGATACTCGTAGAGTGGTATCGGCTCAACCCCAATCCGCAGGCAAAAAGAGTCTCCGGGTCGAAGCGCTATTGCATGAGACGTAGCGGTCTTGAAAGGCTCTGGGCATTTCATGGTACGGACATCGACAGTTGGAACCGACTGAGCCATGGGGCACTCGAAAGATTAGGGAAGAGGCGATATTCTCCTCCTGATACCGATTGCTGTATATACCTATCGGTAGTGAGGGTATAAGTTACTGAATGATTTCAGTAAGGTACTCACGTAGGCGCCTGGCGAGTTCGGATGCAGGAAGACCGTGGGCGAACTTGGTGATAAAGGAGCCATCGGGGGCCATCAGATAGAGCCCCGCAGAGTGGTCGATAATGTAGTGGTCAGGATCACGGGTCGGATCAATCACCTTCTCATATTTGACTCGGTAGAGCTCTGCAACCCGGTCGGTCATCGCCTGAGTGCCTGTGAGTCCAATCATCGATGGGTGAAAATAACTGACATAGGTTTTCAGTGCTTCAGGGGTATCTCGGGCAGGGTCGACCGTGATGAAGTAGGATTGGACCTCATTGGCCTGCTCGCCCAATTGGTTGAGTGCGGATGAAAGTGCAAGTAGTGATGTCGGGCAGACATCGGGACAGAAGGTATATCCAAAGTAGATCAGGTGAAGCTTGCCGCGCATATCCTGGTCGGTGAAGAATCTGCCATGATGATCTTGCAGCATAAACTTCCCGCCCACTCTGGATGGGGTGGAATTTACCGCCCCTGGTTTCTCATTTTTTTCCTTAACTGCAGGTTCCTCATAACGCAGGCACTGCTTGATAGTTCTTGTGTTGTGTTCCATCAACTGATAGTAGAGCTCTGGCCCTGGTGAGAGATTGACTCCCAAGCTATCGAGCTCGCCAATATTCAATGAGACGCCATCGGTCAGCAGGCTCAGCTCTGGTGTAGGCATCTGGGCTTCGATCAGCATGCAGCTGTAGATCCCACTGGCCAGTTTTGCACGATTTTGTACAAGAGAGAGGCCGCTCACGGGAGTGGTTGGTGACGTGGTGACGACGCCTCGAATCTTCAGTGCATAGGCCTGCTCAAAATATTGCAGGGTGTCGTAATAGGCCATGCCGATCCCGCTCTTGAGGCCGCGGTAGCCATACTCCAATCCCCGATCAAGCTCAGAGAGTCGTTGTAGGACAGTCTGTCGATTCTTCTGATAGAGGGCAGTTCGCTCTGGATCAATCCTCATTAATGCATGGGCCAGTTCATCCGCGAGGATAATCATGTTGCGGCTGTCGAGCCAGAAATAGGGGTCACGCTGCTTTTTCTCTCCCCGAGAGGGAAGAACTTTGACCTCTGGATTATCCAGCAGGGTTAGCACAACGGTTCGAGGATTGAGGTCTCCAATCGAGTCAGCAAGCATGGATTCCAATTCTGGGCCGACCCAGATCAGAAGATCAGCCTGTTGTAGCTGCTGCTGTTGATGGCTGCTCAGTGGGCCGTGGTTAGAGGGGGATTGCTCATCGATCAGAAGCTCAGGAGGGCGAGTTCCCTCCATCAGTCCACTCACAATCGAGTGGATTGGCTTGATTGTGGTGACCACCTGAAGTGGTCCGTCGCTCCATCCATTGAAAGAGAGCAGCAGAAGAGAAACAGCCAGAAAAATGCGTGGCATTGGTTTAGATCAGAATAGTTTTTCAGAGTGACCGGTGAACGCCTGCTCCAACCCCTCGATGGCTCGATCCACCTGTAGGCTGAGAGTGTGCTCACTGGGGCAGGGTTTTTTTGCGGCAATCATGGCGAGAAAAGCATCATTGGTTGATTGGTCGAATGCCTCACCGATGATGCGAATCTTGGGAACGGTCGAGACAATCGAGCGCTTCATTCTTCGGGTCTCATCCAGGTATTTGCAGTTCAAGGCAATCCCGTTGAGGTTGCCGACGGCCTTGACGGCATCAAACTGTGCCTCGCTCACTGCGTGTGCAGCGGTGGAGAGCAGTAGTAGAAGCAGAATGGATGTGATGCGGGTCATTTGCCGCAGAGAATATCAAATGAGAGACTATGGCGGTGTTGATTCAGATCAAGAGGGTTTTCCAGAAGTGAAAGTGCGATGGGCTTGGTGGTTGGCGATCCGCCCCAAAACGCTCACCATGTCGGTGATCCCCGTCCTGTTAGGCGCAGCGATTGCTGCAATGGATGGCGGTGGTGTGTCGTTCACGGTGTTGTTGGCGATTTTGTTGGCATCGATTCTGATTCAGGTTGGCACCAATCTCTATAATGATGCGGGGGATGCGCTGCGTGGTGCAGATACCCCGGATCGGTTAGGGCCAGCGCGGGCGGTGGCCGAGGGGTGGCTCTCGGCATCCGCAGTGCTATGGGCGGCACGCCTCACTTTTTTGATGGCAGCGGGGGTTGGGCTCTATCTGGTGCAGGTGGGGGGGTGGCCCATTCTGCTGGTGGGACTCTTCTCCATTCTTGCTGGTGTGGCCTATACGGCAGGGCGGCTACCGATTGCTTATACCCAGTTAGGAGAGCTCTTCGTCTTTCTCTTTTTTGGCGTGATTGCGGTGACTGGCACGGTCTGGCTGTTACGGTTGGAGTGGAGTATTTCGGCCCTCTGGGCAGGTAGTGCGATTGGATTGATTGCGGCGGCAGTACTGGTGGTCAATAATTACCGTGATATTGAGAGTGATCGCCCAGCGGGAAAGATCACACTGGCGGTCCGGCTGGGGAAACGCCCCATTCGAGTACTCTATCTTCTGCTATTGCTGCTCCCATTCCTGTTGGTGATGGGGCTCTCTCAGCAGATTGGAAAGCCGTTGGCGGCGGTAATGTCTCCTGCGTTGCTGGTTGCTCTCTATCTTGGATACTCCATCTATCGGATGGAGCATGGTCGGGCGCTAAATCGGCTGTTGGCGCAAACCGCCCAGTTTCAGCTCCTGTTTGGGGGATTATTGATTGCGGGGATGCATCTATGAAGAGAGAGTATATGGCTAAATTGTTAGGCGGGTTGATTGCACTCACCATGACATTGTCGTCGGGTGTGCAGGCGGCGGAGGAGTCAGAGGCTACATTGACGCTGCCCCCAGCTTCGATTGCCCAGTGGTACAAGCCACAGAACGAGCGTCAGGTGTGGCTGCACACCATGTTCGGTCTGCGCCGCTCAATGACGGCCATCCAGGAGTATGTGGCGCTGGAGGATGGAGAGCGGTTGGACCGATGGAGTACGCAGTTCCTGAAAAAATACCGCTCAATTCCACAGATGGTGCCGGAGTGGTCCGACGAGGTGGAGCCGAAGTGGGCCGATCGACTGGAACAACTGGTAGCGGATCGTAAATGGAGTGAAATCGGTAAGGTGCTTGGAAAGCTGGGAATGACCTGCCGCTCTTGTCATCAAGATTATCGTGCGGTGACGGCAGCACTCTATCGGACCCCGAATTTCAGTGAGGTGATGGTTGAGGATAGTGAAACCCTGGAAGAGGTCGGTTTTGCGGATGCCATGGAGAACCTGGTCACTGCCATGAACCGCTTCAAGATCGCATTCGATGACCAGCGGGCCGATGCCGCTAATACCCATTTGGAGACTTTTACGCGTCGTGTGGAGGACCTTGGGGAGAGTTGTAGTAGCTGCCACAAAGAGGAAGGTCAGCGCGAACGCATTCTGGGTGAACAGAGCGCTCAGCTGATCGAGGCGCTCACTGATGCTGTTGAGAATGATCCGGGGCAGGTTGGGAGAAAACTGGGGCAAGTGGGTGTTGCGGTCTGTGCCCGCTGTCATAGTGTTCATCGAACCCTCACCGACCTGGTTGGAGTGATCAAAGAGTGACTTCCGGTGCCACCGATCGAGCCCGCAAGCTTTCGCATAGTTTTGGCTATGGTGAGGTTGAGCAGCAAGAGCGGGAAGAGAAAATTCGTGCCGTATTTGAGGCGGTTGCACCACGCTATGATCTGATGAATGACATGATGAGTTTTGGGATTCATCGGCTCTGGAAGTGGCGGCTGGTGCGTTGCGTCAACCCCCAGCCAGGGGAGCGAATTATCGATCTGGCGGGTGGCACCGGAGATGTGGCACAAAAAATGGCCGCACCGGGTCGTTCAGTGGTGGTGATTGATCCGAGTGAAGCGATGATGACCGAAGGGCGGCGACGCAATCTCGAAGGGGTTGAATTTCAGTTAGGAAGTGGTGAGCAGATTCCGATGGAGGACAACAGTGTGGATCGTCTCACCATCTCCTTTGGCATTCGTAATGTCACCGATATGGAAAAGAGCCTGTCGGAGATCTACCGTGTGCTGAAACCGGGTGGCCACTTCTACTGTCTGGAGTTCTCCCGTCCGGCGTGGTGGCTGAAGCCATTTTACGACTTCCACTCTTTCTATATTATCCCGCGCCTTGGTGCCTGGATTGCCAAGGCACCCATTGCCTACTCCTATCTGGTGGAATCCATTCGTCGCTTCCCGGACCAGAAGGAGATGAAGTCTCTGATTGAGGGGGCGGGTTTTGGCTCAGTTCGCTACCACAACCTCAGCTTTGGCATTGCCTGTATCCATATTGGCATGAAGTAGCATGGATGCACGGCTCGCGCTTCAGCAGAAGATTGAAAGCCTGTCTGATGAGGAGGCTGCGGAGGTGCTCAACTTTATTACCTTGTTACGAAGCCAGTTCAACCAGAAGAATCTAGAGTGCCTGGTCAGTCATCAGCATGAGCTTCTGGAGCGATTCTGGGGTGAAGATGATGGAGAGGGATGGGTCGACCTGTGAGCGGTACTGATCCAGGGGTGGTGCTGGAGACCAGTGGAACAGAAGGCACTCCGAAGAGGGTGTGGTTATCGGAGCAGACCTTGCGTGCCAGCGCAAGAATGGGACAAGCGATTGAGGATCTGAAACCGGGAGACTGCTGGCTCAACTGTCTCTCTTCGTCCCATATTGCAGGAGCAGCCATTCATTATCGTTGTGAAGAGGCGGGTGCAACCATGTTGCACCACTCACGATTTGATCCAGCAAAGATTGATCAAGAGATTTCCAGATGTTCGGTGACTCACCTCTCCCTGGTCCCCGTCATGCTCTCCAAATTGTTGGATCACTATCATCAGCGACAAGCCCCTGAATCATTGCGTACGGTACTGATTGGAGGAGATCGCCTGCCTAAATCGTTGGCGCTTCGAGCGGTACAAAATGGGTGGCCACTGGTGGTCTCTTATGGCATGACGGAGACCGCCTCGCGTATTGCCATGCAGCGCCTGACACCAGAGAACATTGAAACGTGGGAGGAGAGCGATGTTGGTCCACCACTGCCTGGGGTTGAGGTCTTGATAGGAGAAGAGGGGGCTATCCAGGTCCGTAGTGCGTCACTCTTTCCTGGTGAACAGCGTGAGATTCTGACAAGTGATCATGGTGCTATCGATGCGCGAGGTCACCTCCATGTCTATGGCCGACTTGACCACAAGATTTTATCGGGTGGGATTCTGATTGATCCAGTCGAAGTAGAACATCATCTATTGAAGTGCCCATCTATTGAAGATGTCGGGGTAACCTCAGTTGCAGATTCGGAATGGGGGGAGCGAATTGTAGCGGTCGTCCAGATGAGTGGTAATGCTGCAGAGGTTGAGCAGTGGGCGCAGCAGCTCCCCAGTCATCTGCGCCCCAGGGTTTGGCTCTACCGTGAGGAGATCGAGCGAAACCGAATGGGGAAAATCAATCGAGCCGCATTGCGTGAATGGGTAGCGATCTCCGAATAAAGGGGTCACGAATAAAGGGGTCAAACCTAACATTCAAGCATAAGTGGTCTATCCCACAATATCTCCCACGCTACGGTTCCAGTAATCGATTCACCGCCTCAATATCACTCAACGCCAACACGCCACTCGACTGTTTTAGCGAGAGCCTGGCCAGCAGCAGGTCATAGCGTGATTGCGCCAGATCGTGGTGTGCGCTGTAGAGATCGGTCTGTGCATCGAGCAGGTCTGTCGTGGTACGGGTACCCACCTCAACGCCGGTCTGAATGGCCTGGAAGGCGGTCTCTGCGGAGGAGAGAGCCTGTGTCCGTGCCTTTACCAGCTCTATCGCGGTGTTGACTGCGAGATAGTTGGAGCGGACGGTTTTAACGGTGCTGCGTTTTGTCTGCTCCAGCATGGTCTCTGCCTGCTGTTGCAGTAGCCGTGCCTCCGAGACCTTGGCGCGGGTAGCGCCGCCGCTATAGAGAGGCAGGGTCGCCTGTATCCCCAGTGAGTAGCTGTCGTTATCGGAGCCATACAGGGAGTTGCTGTTGTTGTTGCTGGAGAGCTGTCCCACCAGATCAAGGGTAGGATAGTGGCCGGATTTGGCAACCTCGGCAGAGAGGGCGGCGGACTCCACCAGCTTGTTCTGCTGCCGGAGTTCCAGACTGTTCTTCAATGCCTTGTTGACCCACTGCTGTATGTCGCTGGGCAGGGGTTGCTCCAGCGGCACGGCATTCCCCAGTGGTTGAAGTTGTGAGAGGTCCCGGTTGATGATCTCGAACAGTGTTTCACGGCTGTTTTCTACGGTTGCCCTGGCGGAGACCAGTTGTGCGTTGACTAGATCAAAACGGGCCTGCACCTCCTGTACATCGGTCAGTGAAGAGGCACCGACACTGAAGTGACCCTGAATCTGTTTGAGCTGCCTGGCGACTGCGCTCTTCTCCTGCGCTGCCAGATGCAGTGCATCCTTTGCGGCGAGTTGAGCGAAGTAGGCTGTGGCAACCTGTAGCAGTAGACGCTGTCGGGCCAGTTCAAGGCTCAGTTCACTCTCCGTAGATAGCACCTTCGCCTGTGCCAGGGTCTTCAGAGAGCCCCGGTGGTAGAGTGGCTGGGTGAGGCTGAGGCTGTAACTCTCTGCGCGATTCTCATCGGCGAATTTAGAGTAGTCGTTGTAGTCATAGGTGGCACTGCCGCTGAGCGAGGGGAGCAGCAGCGATTGTGCCTGCTGCTGTTGTTGCCGCTTGACTGCAACCCCGAGTCGGGAGATCTCCAGTTGTCGATCCTGCTGCAGTGCGTAGTGGGTGACTTGTAGCAGGTCTTCAGCCTGTAGTGGCAGGGAGAGCAGGGTCAGGCTGATCGCTATAGTGAGTCGTCTGTTCATTGGGTGTCTCTTATTCGGTCGATTTAGTCTGTTGGTTCTATTCATTATTGCGTAAGTATTTGCAGTTTCTACCCCCGCCCCAGCCCTCCCCCTGCAAGGGGGAGGGAGCTCGGGTTGCAATGGCTTTTGTAGTTATTCATACCTCACCCAGCGCATTGAAGTCATCCAGAATGCAGTAGAGGGCGGGTACCAGAAAGATGGCGATCAGTGTGGCTGAGGTGAGACCAAAGGCGAGGCTGGTGGCGAGTGGGATCAGGATCTGTGCCTGCAGGCTGGTCTCGGTCAGTAGCGGCATCAGCCCCGCTACGGTGGTGATTGAGGTGAGCAGGATCGGACGGAAGCGGGCACGCCCCGCCTCCTTGGCTGCCACGGCAATGGCGGTACCTCGTGCGCGAGCCTCACGGATAAAGACCACCAACAGGATGGAGTCGTTGACCACCACCCCAAATAGAGAGGCCATGCCGATCATGCTGGGCAGGGTGAGATCCAGCCCCATCAGTAGATGGCCGAAGATGACGCCGATCAGTGCGGTGGGGATCACCGACATGACCGTGATTGGTGCCAGATAGCCCCGGAACTGTAGCGCCAGCAGCATGTAGATGCCGACCATACCCAAAAGTACATTGCGCACAATGGATTGCCCGGTCTCTGCTGACTCGTTGCTCTGCCCGCGCACGCTGACTGTGAGGCCGGGGTAGTCCTGTTCCAGTCGAGGGAATAGCTCTTTTTCAGCCAGCGCCAGCAGCTCCTGTGCATTGGCAATCTCACTCTGTACATCCCCCTGCACGGTTACGGCACGTACCCCGTCGATGCGATGGATACGCGCCCAGCCTCGGCTCTCCTCAATCTCGGCCACTACATTGAGTGGAATCAGTGCGCCACTAGGACCGATGATGGAGAGCTGGTCGAGGTCGGCGGCATCATTGCGGTCACCAGAAGTGAGTCGCAGATCAACTTCATAGGTCTCTGCGCCGAGTGGAAACTCATCGATGGTGGTGCCCTGGAAGGCGGTACGGAGCTGGCTGGAGACGTTCTGTGCAGTCAGCCCCAGTACCCCGGCGCTCTCCTTGAGATGGAACTGGTACTCCCGTTTTCCAGGGCGCAGGTCATCATTGAGGTCAGTAACCCCCGCATAGCTGCCGAGCCACTGTTTAACCTCAAGGGCAGCAGATTGCAGTTGGGTAAGATCATCACCAATCAGGCGGATATCGAGTGCACGTCCTCCCGGCCCGAGAGTGGGTTCGGTATAGGTGATAGCCAGTACATCGGTCAGCACACCGCTATTTTCACGCCAGCGTTGACGGAACTGTTCTAATGGTGCGTCCCGTACCTCACCACTCAACAGATCTGCGATGATACGTGCTACGTGGGGGCCGGACTCATGGGCATCGGGATTTTCACCATAGATCACGGTGATGTGCTGTACCAGATCCTGCTCACCAGGCTGGTGTGGTTTGAACTGTTGGTTGGTCTGGTGCAGTGCATCGGTGAGTTGTTGCACAATGGCCTCGGTTCGCACCAACGGGGTCCCTTGTGGCAGCAGGATGCGCGCCTCCAGAATGTCCCCCTCAATAGTGGGAAAGCCGACAAATTTGAGCTTGCCACTGGCGGGCATGGCGATCGACAGAATCAGCAGCATGATTACCACGCCCAAAGTCAGGTAGCGATACTCCACCGCAAAGTCGATGGCGGGGCCGAAGACGTTGTCCCGCAGTCGGTTGAAACCGCGCTCGAACCCCTGCCGAAAGCGTGACTCCTGTCGACGGTCGATATGCTCCAGTGAGTGGCCGAGGTGGTTGGGGAGGATCAGAAAGGCCTCGATCAGGCTGACACTGAGTACCACCAGCAGCACAATCGGCATCACCCGCAGTACCTGTCCGATCTCACCACTGATAAAGGCGAGTGAGCCAAATACCAGTACCGTGGTGGTGAAGGAGGAGAGGATACCGGGCATCACCTGTTTGAGCCCATTCACTGCCGCCTGCATCGGCCGGTCGCCACGTCCCAGACGGGAGGCAATGTTCTCGGCGATGACGATGGCATCATCCATTAGCAGACCGATACCGATCAATAGTCCCACCATTGAGATCATGTTGATGGTGACATCGAGCATCGGTAGTAGAAACAGGGCGCCGAGGAAGGAGACCGGTAGCCCCATGGTGACCCAGAAGCTATAGCGCAGGCTAAAGAAGAGCCAGAGTACCAGAAACACCAGCGCCAGACCGGCGATGCCGTTGTTGAGCAGCATCTCCAGTCGATCCCGGACCACGGAGGAGCGGTCTTGGGTCAAGGTTAGACTGATACCAGCAGGGGCCAGCGCCTGCTCTTCGGAGACAAAGGCGGTGATCTGGTCATAAATCTTGAGCAGATCCTGATTGCTGTTCTTGGAGATGTTGAGAATGGCGGCCCGTTTGCCATCAAACAGCACCTTGTTCTCATCCTGTTCAAAGCGGTCACTGATGGTGGCGATCTCGCCCAGTTTGATTGCAGCGCCGCTCTTTCCAGAGAGCACTACCAGCTCTTCCAGTGCGGTGATCTCTTTACGTTGGTCGTCAAAGCGCAGCAGAATATCCTCTTCATCACCCTGTAGCTGGCCGGAGGGGAGGCCGATGCTCTGCTGCTGAATGGTATTGGCAATATCGGCGGCAGAGAGGCCAAACTGGCGTAGCCGCTGTTGTGAAATCTCGATACGCAGTTGGTGGTCGGAGAACCCCTGAATGTCGATGGTGGCGACCTGCGCTTGCTGTTTCAGTCGAGCCTTGATGGTCTCGGCATAGGCTTTGAGTGTGACCGCATCCTCCGGGCCGGTGATGGCGATGGAGATCACCGCATCGGTACGTCCCAGCTCTTCGGTGATCGGTTGCTCGGTGTTGGTGGGGAAGTCATCAATGGCATCGACGCTCGACTTCACATCATCGAGGAAGCGGGGCATCTCTACCCCCTCCAGTTTGACCAGTGTGGCGGTGCCGACTCCTTCACTAGACTCACAACGGGCCTCTTCCAGCCCCACCACATCTTCGGTCGCCTCCTCCAGACGGCGGCAGATGGCATCCTCCACCTCTGAGGCGGTGGCACCACGATAGGCGACGCGTACCTGCACCTTGTCGTTCTCAATCGAGGGAAAGGTCTCCCGCTGTAGACCGGGGAGGGCAACCAGCCCCAGCAGCACAATCGCCACCATCAACAGGTTGGCTGCATTGGGGTGGCCGGTAAACCAGCGGATCATTGGCTTAGCTCCACAGATACTTCCTTGCTCTCACCATTAATGGCACGCTGTAGTTGTCTGTGGGCCTGTTGATCCGCCTGCGGCTGCAACGGCATACCGGCAATAGCGGGAATCAGATCGCTCAGGACCAGTTGCTCTCCAGCGGCTATGCCGGAGTGGATGACGCTGAGGCTGTTCTGGTTGTAGCGTACCTGTACATCGCGAATCACCAGCTCCTGTTGTGGGTCGAGCAGGTAGGCCTCGCCGTTACGCAGGGCGCTACGGGGTACCACGATCTGCTCTGGCTGAATGCGCCCCTTCAGCACCACTTTGACAAACATCCCCTTGGAGAGCGGAGGACGCTGACCGGGGATGATCTTCTTGAATGGCTTATCGAGCGCCACCACCACGCCAATGGTGCGGGTCTCGCTGTCGATATGGTCGGTGAAGCGGACAAATTCCGCCTTCCAGCGTGCGGTGCTGTTGCCCATGTCCATCTCGATGGTGG
>CAZKCT010000035.1:0-18584 GCA_964551545.1 uncultured Piscirickettsiaceae bacterium
GTCGGTTTAGTGAACATCAGATCCATATTCCTGGAATGGGACGGTGGTATGATGACTGACAGGAGGATTGAGTGTGAGGCTATTACTGGTTGAGGATGATCCATTACTTGGTGATGGCCTGGCTGCAGGGCTACGTCAGGCCGGTTATCTTGTGGAGTGGATCAGCGACGGTCGTGCTGCACAACGTGCAATCCACACAGACCAATTTGAGTTAATTGTACTGGATCTGGGCCTCCCTGATATTGATGGTCTGGAGATCCTCAACCAACTTCGAAGTAAAGGGGTCTCGACACCGGTACTCATCCTCACCGCTCGGGATGCGCTAGAGAGCCGAATCGCCGGACTCGACAGTGGCGCTGATGACTACCTAGTCAAACCCTTCGACCTGGAAGAGCTGACTGCACGGCTGCGCGCGATTCACCGTAGAGGTATTGGTGAGTCAACCCCCCTGCAACAATACGGAAATATTACTCTAGACCCAGCAGCCCGAACCGTGGCAAAGAGTGACGTTGCCATCGATCTGACTCGGCATGAGTTCTCTATTTTGGAGCTCCTGTTTGGGAATATCGGTCGTACGGTGACCAAAACCCATCTGGAAGAGAGTCTGTATGGCTGGGAAGATGGTGCCGAGAGCAATACTATTGAGGTTCATATCCACCATTTGAGAAAAAAGCTGGGAAAAGAGCTCATCCAAACCGTTCGTGGTGTAGGTTATCAAATCCCTCACAATCACTAAGCCTCCCGCATGAAGCTGAACTCGCTAAAAAACCGATTACTGCTACTGCTGCTTGGCTCAGTCACTGCTCTGATGATTGCCTTTGGCATGGTAATTCGTGAGGAGGCCCGACATGAGGCAGAGGAGATCTTTGATGCCAACCTGGTCCAAACATCAAAGCTACTACTAACCCTAATCGAGGGAGAATTGAGCGAGGCCACTCAACATCGCTGGCACCTGATCACACCTTATCAGCTAGATGAAATCGCTCAACAATTTCATCACTATGAGCACAAGATCGCCTTCCAGATTACGGATCGCAAGGGGAACCTGCTCATCAAGTCGGTTCACGCCCCCCAACAACTGCTCTCTACAGAACACAAGACCTTCCAGAATCGCCTGATTGGCGACACCGTTTGGAGAACCTTCAGCCTGGTCCATCCACAAGCTGTCATTCATGTTGGAGAGCGCATTGAGCTGCGTGAAGAGGTTGCCGAAGAGATCACTGAACACCTGACTGAATATGCTTTTTATACACTTCCACTACTGGCGCTATTGATCTGGTGGTCAATCCATCAAGGGCTACGACCGATTTCTGCTATCACGAATCATCTTGCAAAACGTGACAGCCACCATCTGGATCAAATCAGCCTGAAACAGTCCCCGAAAGAGCTCACTCCACTCGTTGAAGCACTCAACCAACTCTTCTCCCGCCTTCAGCACTCTATGGAAAAAGAGCGCCGCTTTACCGCAGATGCCGCCCATGAATTGCGCACACCACTAGCGGGCATCAAGACCCAGGCCCAAGTTGCCCTGAATGAGACGGATCAAGAGAAACGGAGGCACGCACTGCAACAAATCATTGGAGGGGTAGACCGTACCACCCATCTTGCTGAGCAGCTTCTATCTCTGGCACGAATCGATGCACTCAATGAGTTGACAGGAAAACAGGTCCAGGTGGATCTTGGACAACTCGTAACAGAGACTGTAGAGATGCTCTCTCATCGAGCTGATCGTCTGCAGGTCAATCTGCTCTGGGACCCCCCCCAAAAAAACCTATTTGTGGATGGGCATGCAGAGCTGCTCTCGATCCTGATCAGAAACCTGATCGATAATGGAATCCGCTACACTCCGAGGGGTGGATCAGTAGAGATCATCTTCTCAATTACACCATGGCAACTCCTGATGATCGTGCAGGATAGCGGCCCCGGCATCCCATCAGAAAAGCAACAGCATATTTTTGAGCGCTTTGTTCGAGACAGCCACACAACCAGTGGATCAGGGCTTGGACTCTCTATTGTTCAGCAAATTGCTGAACTCCATCACGCCACTGTGATCTTGAACAATCGGGATGACGCTCAGGGGCTGAAAGTAAGTGTCGCCTTTCACTCCCACTCCAACTCTTCGAAAACACGCTGAGCATTACGTCCTTTTAAAGAGTCGTAGTTCTTCAAATAACTGAATTTTGATTGCTCTATCTCTCCAACATCCTCGATGCCTTTTCCGGCATCCATAAACTCAAGCACGGCCCGACGCAAGAAGACCAGATAGTCATAGCTATCGGCCTTTGCTTTGGAAAGAGACGCAGGAGAACCATGCCCAGGCACGATCACCTTTGGGTTGAGCGAAGCGATCGTCTCAAAGGCCTTGATCCAGCTTTTGTGTGCTGACATTCCACCCACACCCAGCATTCTCTCCATATAAACAATGTCACCACTGAAGATGATTTCATCTTGAGGTAGCCAAACAAAACTATCACCGGGGGTATGAGCATGCCCCGCATGGTGAACTTCGATCTCCATCTCCCCAATGGTTAGCTTCTTGGTATCACTAAAACTCTCATCAGCGTGAACCGGCGTTGTTCCCTCAAGGCCTATATCACCGACTAGGCTACCCAGCCTAAACAGCTGGTCCTGTGTGCGAGATTTTTGATCCTCTACCGCCTTGCGGTTTGCGATGATGCGCGCCCCTATTGAACGGAAGTAGTCATTACCCATCCAGCGATGATCTTGTCCTCCCGTATTGATCACCAATTTAATGGGTTTGTCTGTGAGTTTACGTATAGTGGAGTGAATCATCTTGGCCCCCTTATACGTGCCGCCAGAATCAATCAGCACCACCCCATCACCAGCAATCAACACACCAAAGTTGGCATTGTTACCCAGATTTTCTGGCGTGCGATTTGTGAGCGGGCCAACCAGGGCATAAATGCCCTCACCAAGCTTATGCGTTTTCAACACTTCATCGGCATGACTGTTGCCAGCAAAGATGAGGCTCATCACAAAGAAAAAAGTAATTAGTTTCGACATTGCCTTGATTATTCCAATGGTTATTGTACTTTGGTGATTAATCAGCCTTGGGAATAGCTGTAATTTCAAGGTGTAAAGATTAGATCCACTCCAGCCATTTCCACCAGAGGTAGTTGAGTGGAATCAGCAGCAGATACGAAGCAAGCGCCAACAATAACACCAACTTGAACAGAGCTTGAATCTTGACCCCGGCCATCTGCAAAGCGACCACCAATGGCGGCGCTTGATAGGCAAAGAAGATGGTTGAGATGCCAACCATCTGCATCATCAAGATCGCTGGTGAAGAGAATCCTGTCGCCGCAGACAGCTCCCCTGTCAGTGGCGTCATGACTGCAGGGATTCCCGGTAACGTGGTGACCATCCCTGTGACGGATGCAATCGATATAACAGAAAAGTAGTTGATCAACGGTTGTTCTGGATCCAACGGCAGGATCCCAATCAAATGGATACCCACCACATTGCCGATCCCAGCATGGTGAATCACACCGCCTAGACCAATCACGCCAGCAACCACGAAGAGCGGTGCATAGTTGATTTCCCGATTGAACTGCTCTCCACTGACCACACCCACCTTGGGTAGCAACAGGTAAACCGCCCCTGCAAGTCCAATCCAGGCAGGGGAGATGTGATGAACAAAGTCACTCATCCAAAGCATCAGCAACACCCCTAATACAGCTGCCAAAGTGTGCGCCTCTCTCCCCATCACATAACCATGAGCTACGTCGCTCTCTCGATTAACAACCGGATCATCAGGATAGAAGCGAGACACCAATAGAATGATCAATCCTGCTTTCATCAAGCCCAGCACAGGAAACAGCAGCAACAGATATTCTCCAAATAGCGGAGAGTAGTTGTACTGGCTCTCTGCCATTCCCACTAGAATCATATTCACCACATTGGCTGGAAGAATCGTAAAAGCCGGGATAAAAGTACCCAATGTTGCCGCCAATACCAACCCCGTACGTCCTCGACGCCCCTCTTCAAAACCAAAATGGTTCGCCAAGGCCAATGTCACCGGGATCAGCAACATAATACGCCCCATGGCCGATGGCATGACAAAAGCAAGCACCATGCCCACCAAAACCATCCCTGAAATCAGGCGTAGATAACTCCCCTCCAGATGGCCTGCAAGCTGGCTCGCAATCCTTTTTCCCAGACCGGTTGTGTTCATCGCAACCCCAATGACGAGGCCACCGAGAACCAGCCATAGTGCGGTCGACTGGAAACCAGAAAAAATCACTTCAACCGGCGCCACGGAAAACAGCGTCGCCAGCGAGAAGAACAGCAGTGCCGTCAGATATTCAGGAATTCTCCCTGTGGCAAACAGCGCAATGGTGATCAGTGCCAGCCCAGCTCCACGCCCCAATTGAGGATCTGGAACCCATTGCGAAAACAGTAGCAACGTTCCCCCACTGAACAGCAGTAGCAGCAGGGGAAGATTTTTTCTCACAGGCTATGCTCGCTCCTGACGCTGCATCCATACCTCTAGCCCCTGCGCACAGAGCTCGATATCCGAAGCAATCAGACGATCCAACGCCTCATCTTCAACATCACAACCATGCAGCTTGACCTGCTGTCGGTGATAGCCGGTAATCTGTTCCAACAACTTTTCATAACGCCCTTCTGATGGCGATACCTGCGCCATCTCTACATATGCATCCAAATCACGATGAAGCTGCTCCACATAGCACTCCGGCTGCTCCAGCATGCCATAGTGTGTGAGGAAAACACGCTCCGGATTCATTGCCACCAACTTATCGATACTGGCATGCCATGCGGGCGGATCCAGCTGTACTGGGCTGGTCACTGGCGTCAGATAGCGCCCCTTGTCACTGCTCAGCTCTGGATAACCATTCCCGTAGACATCTCCGGTGAAGAGTCCCTTTGACTGCTCATCCCAGACACAGAGATGGTGTTTGGCATGTCCTGGGGTATCCAGCATACGCAGGGTGCGCCCATTAAGGTCTACTTCCATCCCCTCTTCGCTCTCAATAACTCGCTCTGCCGGAATCGGTAGCAGGGTATCGAAAGATCTCTTGAACTTCTCTTCACCATAGACCGCCGTTGCCCCAGCTTGTAGCTTGGAGGGATCGATCATGTGGCGAGAGCCATACGGGTGGATGATCAGCTGCGCCTGAGGCAGTGCCTCCATCAACTGACCCGCACCACCGGCATGGTCGAGATGGACATGGGTGGGAATGATGTACTTCACTTGGTCCCGCGCAATCCCTTTCTGCTCCAGTAACGCCAGAATTTGAGGGGCTACCCGTGCAGTGCCTGTATCAACCAGTGCTGCAACACCATCTGATTCGATCAGGTAACTACAAGCCATTCCCTCTCGCTCATACCATCCCTCAATCACGGTAATTCCAAAACCGACCGCTTCAAACTTCAATTGGCTCATCACAACATCCTCACTCGATCAGGTAAAACGAAAGAAGGCACAGAGAGCATAAATATCTCGCTGTGCCTCCCCTTCATACTGAGAAAACAGATTACATCTTCTCGATCATCTTGTCCGCAAATTCGGAACACTTGACCAGAGTTGCGCCCTCCATCAGGCGTTCAAAGTCATAGGTCACGGTCTTCTGCTCAATCGCCTCTCCCAGAGATTGATAGATCAGGTCAGTTACTTCGGTCCAACCCAAATGCTCGAACATCAGCGCCCCAGAAAGGATGACAGAACCAGGATTCACCTTATCCTGCCCTGCATATTTGGGTGCGGTGCCATGCGTTGCCTCGAAGATGGCATGACCGGACTCATAGTTGATATTTGCACCCGGTGCGATACCGATTCCACCCACTGCCGCAGCCAGCGCGTCGGAGACGTAATCACCATTCAGGTTCAGTGTCGCAATCACCGAGTACTCCGCTGGACGCAACAGGATCTGCTGCAGGAAGGCGTCGGCAATGGAGTCCTTGATAATCACCTTACCTGCCTCCTCTGCATCGGCCTGTGCCTTGTTAGCGGCGCCCTTACCTTCTGCCTCAGCAATACGGTCATACTGCGCCCAAGTGAAAGTCTGGTCTGAAAACTCACGCTCCGCCAGCTCGTAGCCCCAGTTCTTGAAGGCACCCTCGGTGAACTTCATGATGTTGCCTTTGTGAACCAAGGTAACAGAGGGGAGACCACGGCTGACCGCGTAATTGATTGCCTGACGGATAATGCGCTCAGAACCCTCTTGAGAGACCGGCTTGATGCCGATGGATGAGGTCTCGGGGAAACGGATCTTGCTGACCCCCATCTCCTCCATCAGGAACTTCTTCAGCTTCTCTACCTCATCGGTACCATTCATGTACTCGATCCCGGCGTAGATGTCCTCGGTATTCTCACGGAAGATGGTCATATCGACCCGTTCAGGATGCTTGACTGGGCTCGGCACCCCACTGAAGTGGCGCACAGGACGGAGACAGGTATAGAGGTCCAACTCCTGACGCAAGGTTACATTCAGAGAACGCATCCCGCCGCCTACTGGCGTGGTCAGTGGCCCCTTGATACCCACCAGGTAGTCACGAAAGGCCTGCATGGTCTCCTCAGGAAGCCAGCTACCGGTCTCGTTAAATGCCTTCTCACCAGCCAACACCTCTTTCCATAGCACCTTGCGAGAACCACCATAGGCTTTTTCGACTGCAGTATCGAATACACGCTGTGCTGCAGCCCAGATATCAGGACCAATGCCATCACCCTCAATGAAGGGGATATCCACCTGATCAGGGACATTCAACTTGCCATCTACTAACTCAACCTTTGCCATACTATTACCTCTTTAAAACAGCGTCTCACGCAAAGGCGCAAAGACGCAAAGAAAAGCGTTATCTATTCAAAGAACAAGCAGACAAACGAAGTGATTCGCTGTCTGCTTATCCACTCAATATTATTGGCACATCGACCTTAGCGTCTTTGCGCCTTTGCGTGAGACATGCTGTTAAATCACCAGCATATCCATAAACTCGTTCACTGGTGTTGCATTGAGCTTCTCGGCATCGAGGCAGAGATCATAGACCTTCTGTGCCTGACGACGTGGGAAGTGGTTATTCAGCGCATCAAGGAACTTCTTCTCCAGTACAGGGATGCCCTCTGCACGACGGCGACGGTGACCGATGGGATACTCTACCTCAATCTTTTCACTGCTGCTTCCATCCTTGTAGAAGATCTGGATTGCATTAGCGATGGAGCGTTTTTCTGGATCGTGATACTCCTCAGAGTAGCGCTGATCCTCTTTCACCACCATCAGTTCACGCAGCTGATCGACCTGTGGGTCAGCAGCCACATCATCCTCATAGTGCTCTGCCTTGAGATCGCCATGGAGTAGGCCAATCGCGACCATATACTGCAGACAGTGGTCACGGTCTGCCGGATTATGCAGTGGCCCCTGCTTGGAGATGATGCGGATTGCAGAGTCCTGTGTACCCAGCTCAATGCGATCAATCTCATCGATGCGCCCTTTTATCTCCTCATGCAGCTTCAGCGCACACTCAACCGCAGTCTGTGCGTGGAACTCGGCCGGGAAGGAGATCTTAAACAGTACCTGCTCCATCACATAGCTACCGTAGTCGCGCTGGAACTTAAATTTGTTGCCTTTAAACAATACGTCATAGAAGCCCCATGTCGGTGCAGAGAGCGGGCTTGGCATCCCCATCTCACCCTTCGCAACCATCATCGCCAGACGTACTGCGCGGCTGGATGCATCCCCAGCTGCCCAGGATTTACGGGAGCCGGCATTGGGTGCATGACGGTAGGTCCGCAGAGACTGCCCATCGACCCAGGCGTGGGAAAGCACATCAAGCACCTGATCCTTCTCCAGATCGAGCATGATTGCGGCGGCGGCTGCAGAGGCCACCTTAACCAGCAACACATGATCAAGACCGACCTTGTTGTAACTATTCTCCAGTGCCAGTACACCCTGAATCTCATGTGCCTTAATCATGATCTTCAGCAGCTCACCGATCGTTAGTGGCTCTTTTCCTTCAGCAACCGCCTTACGGCTCAGGTAATCACCCAGCCCCAGTACAGCGCCCCAGTTATCGGAAGGGTGCCCCCACTCTGCCGCTAACCAGGTATCGTTAAAGTCGAGCCAGCGAACCAAGGCACCGATATCCCAAGATGCCTTGACTGGATCGAGCTGGAACTGTGTACCCGGCACACGCGCACCATTCGGCACAACCGTACCTGGAACAATCGGACCAAGATGTTTGTTGGCCTCAGGAAATTTCTGCGCCATCAACATACAGGCAAGACTATCCATCAGGTTGTTGCGTGCGGTGTCGAGTGCCTCTTCTGAGGTCACTTCGTAATCGCACATGTAGTCGGCCATTGCGACCAACTCAGGATCGGTATCGGGGCGAACGTTACTTTCTACTTGGTTTGTGCTCATTGTTCATTTCCATCATCAGGTTATAACCACAGAGGGCACAGAGGGCACAGAGCTCACAGGGAGAAGGAGGAAGTGTATTCACACTACAGTTGAATAACATGCCCAGCATTCGCCTGTAATAGAATTCCCTGTGTGCTCTGTATCCTCTGTGGTCAAAATGGGTTAAAAAAATACGCCCTGTAATCCAAAGATCAGGGAGGGCGTTCAATCGAGGGAGGAGTAAACTTTTTTCAATCAGCGCTCGGAGATGGGGACCCAAGACTGCTCTTCCGGCCCAGTGTACTCGGCACTGGGTCGAATGATCTTCTTGTCAATGCGCTGCTCAATCACATGCGCAACCCAACCCGTGGTGCGCGACATGATAAAGATCGGCGTAAAGAACGAGGTTGGAATCCCCAGCATGTGATAGGAGACCGCAGAGAACCAGTCGAGATTGGGGAACATCTTCTTCAGATCCCACATAACACTCTCCAGGCGATCCGCTACGTTATACATGGTCATATCACCGGCCTCTTCCGACAGGGATTTGGCGACGCCTTTAATCATCTCATTGCGTGGATCACCCACGGTATAGACTGGATGGCCAAAACCAATGATGATCTCTTTGTTGGACACACGCTGACGGATATCGGCCTCTGCCTCATCCGAACTGTTGTAGCGCATCTGGATATCGCATGCCGCCTCGTTGGCACCGCCATGCTTTGGCCCACGCAGGGCACCAATCGCAGCAGTAATCGCAGAGTGCATATCCGACTCGGTACCTGCAACCACACGAGCAGTAAAGGTGGAGGCGTTGAACTCATGTTCTGCATATAGATTGAGTGAGGTGTGCATCGCACGAATTTGTGAGCCAGTAGGCTTCTCCCCATGCAACAGATGGAGAAAGTGAGCGCCAACCGAATCATCATCGGTCTCAACCTCAATGCGCTGCCCACTCTGAGCGTAGTGCCACCAGTAGCAGAGAATTGAGCCAAAGCTGGCAATCATGCGATCCCCGATGGTACGAGCAGTCTCAACATCATGCCTCTCATCCTCGGTCTCCAACGTACCCAACATCGAACACCCCGTACGCATCACATCCATTGGATGGGCATCTGCCGGAATCTGCTCCAACACACTCTTCAAGGCATCCGGTAGGCCACGCATCCCTTTCAACTTCGTCTTGTAGTTGTCCAACTCGGCCTGGGTGGGCCACTTCTCATGAATCAGAAGATAGGCAACCTCTTCAAACTCTGCTTTGTCGGCAAAGTGAAGAATGTCAAAGCCACGGTAATGGAGATCATTACCGGTGCGGCCTACGGTACAGAGCGCTGTATTTCCCGCTGTAACACCCGAGAGCGCAACGGACTTCTTCTTTTTCTTTGGCGCAGTATCTTCTGCCGAAGCGGCAGTCGTATCATTCAATCCCATCGTTCTATACTCCTTTACTTCTCTTTACCTTCGGCAAACAGTGCATCCAGCTTGTTTTCATAGCTGTGATAATCGAGGAACTCATAGAGTTCAGCGCGTGTCTGCATGGTATCGACCACATTTTTCTGAGTACCATCGGCAATGATCTGCTTGAATACGTTGAGTGCCGCTGCATTCATTGCGCGGAATCCAGAGAGTGGATAGAGCACCAGTTTGACCCCCACGTCCGCAAGCTCTTCTGTAGTAAAGAGTGGCGTCGCTCCAAACTCAGTGATATTAGCCAAGACTGGAACATTCACTGCACTGGTAAAGGTCTGGTACTGATCCAGTGTATTCATCGCCTCCGGAAAAATCATATCGGCGCCCGCCTCAACACAGGCCTGTGCACGCTCAATGGCAGAATCCATCCCTTCCACGGCCAGTGCATCGGTGCGCGCCATGATGACGAAGTCATTGGTACGGGCATCGGTGGCCGCCTTGATACGGTCGACCATCTCCTGCTGAGGAACAATCTCCTTGTTGGGACGGTGACCACAACGCTTCGTCTGCACCTGGTCCTCAATATGGACGCCAGCTACCCCGGCAGCAATCATCTCTTTGATGGTACGGCTGATATTGAAGGCACTCCCCCACCCCGTATCGGCATCCACCAGCAACGGTATATCGGTGGCTGAGGTGATACGGCGCGCATCAGTCAGCACATCACTGAGCGAGGTCATTCCCAAATCGGGCAGACCGTAGGAGGCGTTAGCCACGCCAGCACCAGAGAGGTAGATCGCCTTGGCACCACTCTTGTCCGCCATCATTGCGCTATAGGCATTAATGGTTCCCAGTACCTGTAGTGGATTATTCTCGGTAACCGCCTGTCGCAGTCTCTGTCCTGGTGTCAATTCTGTTGTCATGGCTTAAGATTCCGTCTGTTGTTGAATCATCTTCTCAATGTGTTGACGGGATTTCCGGATATGTCGGCGCATCATCATCTCAGCCATCTCACCATCCCGATCCTTGAGTGCGTCGAGAATCAGCCCATGCTCTTTTGAGGCATTGGAGGCACGACCACTATCGCGCCCCAACTGAAAACGATACATCCGCATCAGGTGGTAAAGATCGTCACAAAGCAGGTGCGTCAGCCGATGATTTTTTCCACCCTGCACAATGGCATAGTGGAAATCGTGATTAATGTCACCGGGATCAAACTGCTGCTCGTCATCCAACAGTTTCTGCAGATCACCCAGCTCTTCATCACTCATCTGTTCTGCCGCCAAGCGGGCGGCCATCCCTTCAAGGGCCTCACGCACGCGGTAGATTTCAGCCAACTCATTCAGCGAGAGATCTACCACTCGTGCCCCAACATTGGGACGACGAGTTACCAGGTTGTACGCTTCCAGTCGGCCAATCGCCTCACGCAGTGAGGCACGGCTGACATCAAACCGCTTCGCCAATTCCGGTTCGCTAATTTTGCTACCGGGGGCAATTTCACCATTCACAATTGCGTCACAGAGTGAGTCAAAGACTCGATCTGCTACGGTGACGGCTTCTTCTGTTTTACTCTTAATTGTCGACATATCTAAATCCCGATTCGATATTAATCGCTATTTACGCTAATTGTCAATACATATTGTCGACAATTCTAGCGAACTGCATAACCAATCGTCTGCAATGCATCTTCAATCTCATCCAGAATCGCTGGATCATCAATAGTGGCGGGGACCTTGTAATCATGATTATCCGCAATTTTCTTCATTGTCCCACGGAGGATCTTGCCTGAGCGGGTCTTCGGCAGACGCGCCACAACCACCGCCTTCTTAAAGGCAGCGACCGGCCCAATCTTGGCACGAACCAGCTGCACCACTTCACCAACCACCTCATCATCCGGGCGATCAACCCCCGCTTTAAGCACAACCAGCCCCACCGGCAACTCCCCCTTGAGCGCATCGGCCGCACCAATCACCGCGCACTCGGCAACATCACTGTGTGAGGCGATCACCTCTTCAATGCCACCCGTTGAGAGGCGATGGCCCGCCACATTAATGATGTCGTCAATTCGGCTCATGACCCAGAGATAGCCATCTTCATCTTTGTAACCGGCATCTCCAGTCAAGTAGTAACCCTCATGGGCACTCAGATAAGATTCAACAAAGCGCTCGTCATTCTGCCAAAGCGTGGGCAGGCAGCCTGGAGGCATCGGCAACTTGATCATGATGCTGCCAATATCACCATCAGCAACCTCTTCTCCATTCTCATTGAGCACCTGAATGTTGTAACCGGGGACCGCACAGGAGGGAGAGCCCGCCTTGACAGGAAGCTGTTCGATTCCAAGACAGTTGGCTGCAATACCCCAAGAGGTCTCGGTCTGCCACCAGTGGTCGATGACCGGCACATTCAACATATCCTGTGCCCACTCCAGCGTATCGGGGTCACAGCGCTCCCCCGCCAGGAACAGCGCGCGGAAGTTAGGCATATCATATTTTTTCAGGTACTCCCCATTGGGGTCCTCTTTCTTAATCGCACGGAATGCCGTCGGCGCAGTAAACATCACACTCACATCATGTTCTGCAATGACACGCCAGAAGGCACCCGGATCTGGGGTTCCCACCGGCTTCCCTTCAAAGACCACTGTGGTATTTCCGTTCAGCAATGGTCCATAAACAATGTAGGAGTGACCTACCACCCAACCGACATCCGAAGCTGCCCAATAGACCTCACCCGGCTCCATGCCATAGAGGTTACGCATACTCCACTGCATCGCCACAGCGTGGCCGCCATTGTCACGCACCACCCCTTTAGGAACACCTGTCGTTCCTGATGTATAGAGAATATAGAGGGGATCGGTTGCAGCAACCGAGACACACGCTGCGGGAGTGGCTGCCTCACAGGCATCGACCCAATCCAGGTCACGCCCCTCAACCATTGATGCCTCAGCCTGAGGACGAGCAAAGATCAGCGTGCTCTCCGGCTTGTGCGTGGAGAGTTCAATCGCCTGATCAAGCAGTGGTTTGTACTCAATGACGCGAGACACCTCAATGCCACAGGAGGCGGAAAGCACCAACTTGGGCTTGGCATCATCAATTCGGGTCGCCAGCTCTTTGGCTGCAAACCCACCAAACACCACGGAGTGGACTGCGCCGATCCGGGCACAAGCAAGCATCCCCATCACCGCCTGAGGAATCATTGGCATATAGACCAGTACCCGATCCCCCTTCTCAACCCCTTGCGCCTGCAATGCACCGGCTAACTTAGAGACCTCATCCTGCATCTCAGCAAAGCTGTAGCTTTTCTGGGTGTCAGTGACCGGGCTGTCATAGATCAGCGCCGCCTGTTCTCCACGTCCATTCTCGACATGGCGATCAATCGCGTTGTAACAGGTGTTCAACATACCACCGCTGAACCAGCGATAGAACGGCACATTGGAGTCATCCAGCACCCTGTCCCATGGTTTGTCCCAATCGATCAGCTGCGCTGCCTCTGCCCAGAATCCCTCAGGGTCCTCCATTGAACGTTGATAGGTCTCTTGATAATTCATAAATGACTCCTCTATAACTCCGTAATTTAAGTGCGACATCGATTATTGCGCCGACAAAAAAAGCAAGATTGTCGACAATCTTGCTTTTTAAGGTATCCCGCCACAGCGGGTACGTCAAGTGAATCAGTGGTGACTGATGCGTCTACTGATAGAAAGTTGCAAACTCCGAAACCGCCTGACGAGGGGTCCGATAGCTGTTGATCAGCGCATCAGCATCCTCATACCCCATCGCCATTCCAGCCAACAACTGCATCTGCTCTGGATAACCCAACTGTTGCTTCACAATTTCTGGGTATTCAGCCAACGCGGCCTGTGGACAGGTCGCTAACCCCTGCTCTTCTGCTGCCAACATTATCGACTGGATGAACATCCCGTAATCAAGATAAGAACCCGTCTCCATCACACCATCCATCATAAAAAAGAGGATCACGGGAGCATCAAACCCACGGTAGTTTGCTGCCCACTGGTCAAGCTGTCGCTGTTTGTCTTCCCGACCAATCTCCAGCGTCTGGTACATCTGCAGACCACACGCCTTGCGTCGCTCCTTGTAGGCCCCTTGCCACTCCAACGGATAATACTGGTAATCCATCTCCCCTTTCTGGCCATCTCGAAAGGCCTGCTCCATCGTCGAAGTGAGTTGCTTGAGCTTCTCTCCAGTCACCACCGCAACAATCCAGGGCTGGGTATTGACACCGGATGGCGCATGGCGTGCTGCATCCAGCACCCGTTCAATTAACTCATGATCAACCTCTCGATCCAGAAATGCCCGGGTCGATTTTCTCGCGACAAGCGCCTCTTTGACATCCATTCCGAAACCTCTCGATTCAATAAAACAGTACCAGCGACACCCGCAGTGTCGACAATTCAACTCACTATACTAAAAATGGAGAGGAGTAGCTAGCAGCTACCGCCGTAGCCTGGCTGTCGAAATCCTTCCTCCTCAAAAGCAAAGAGTCTTTACAAGAATAGGGCGACATCAGTGTTAGTTATCTACGGATGACCACAACCATTCAAAGCGATAACTAAAATTGGGTCACACCATGATTTTTGGGGAGTCCCAAGGCCTTTATCATCAAATCGCAATTCATTATTTTTTCGATCTACCACTTTCTGCCTCACTGGAGGAGGCGGCATACTGCTTATCCAGTTTAAACAGGCTAACTAATTTCGCCAATTTACCGGCCTGCTCATCCATTTCATGACTTGCTGCTGCAGCCTCTTCCACCATAGCACCATTCTGTTGGTTAACCCCCTCCAACTCAGAGATCGATATGTTAACCTGATTCACACCCGTTGATTGCTCATCACTGGCTACAGCAATTTCACTCACAATATCACTTACTTTTTTAATCGAGTCCTGTATCGATTGCAGCGCATCTCCACTATCACTAACCAGCCCACTTCCTTCCTGTACCCGGCCTGAACTATCCTCAATCAGGCCCTTGATCTCATTCGCCGCATCCGCTGACCGCTGTGCCAGAGTTCGGACCTCGCTTGCAACAACCGCAAAACCACGGCCATGCTCCCCAGCTCGCGCCGCCTCAACTGCCGCATTGAGGGCCAACAGATTGGTCTGAAAGGCAATCCCGTCAATCAGTGCAATAATCTCTGCAATTGCATCACTAGACTGATTGATTCTCTCCATTGCATTGACTGCTTCGCTGACAACACCTACACCCGCTTCTGCCTGGTCACGAGCCTGACTTGCAAGCTGGTTAGCCTGAGCAGCATTGTCCGCGTTCATTTTTACTGTACTCGCCATCTCTTCCATGCTTGCCGCAGTCTCTTCCAGGCTGGCGGCCTGCTCAGTGGTCCGCTGAGAAAGGTTGTTATTGCCATCTGCAATCTCACCAGCAGCCTGAGAAATGAAATTAGCCGCATTACGAACATCCCCAACAATCTTGTGCTGATTCTTGAGTGAGCTATTGATCGACTCAGTCAACAGCGCCAATTGTCCAGGATAATCTCCATCAATGTTGTGGGTCAGGTCCCCGTTTGCCGTGTATTCCATCACCTCAGATACCGCACTGATGATCGACTCCATTGATTCCATCGCCTGATTTACGCTCTGTTCAATATCGCTACCACCTGCACCCTCCATTCTGTGGTGAAAATCGCCACTGACAATTGCCTGCATCACCAGGGTAAGGCTCTCCGTCATCCTTTGCAGGCTATCCAGGGCTCCATTCACAGTATTACGGAATGTGTGAAGTTCTCCGCCAAAGGACTCCTTGATACGCTGCTCAAAATCACCAGACTCAACTGCCTGCATCACCTCATTGACCCGACCAATTGCATCTTGCATACGCTCCACACTGCCATTGATTGATGACTTCAATCGATCCAGATCTCCAGAGAACTCAGACTTGATACGTTGACCAAAATCGCCCTCTGCTGTAGCAGACATGACATGATCGATCTCTCCAATGGCATGATGCAGCTCAGAAAGCAGTCCATTAACATTTTCTGCCATATGACCAATCTCGTCCTTGTTCTTGATCTCAATCTGTTTGGAAAAATCACCGCTGTCGGCAATATCACGCATCAATGTCGCGACTTGCAGTATGGGACGACTAATCCCCGAGGCAATCAACCATGCCACTGCAGCAATAATAATGATCATGACCAAAGCGATCAGCACAATAGTCTCTATCAAGTCATACACAGCGCTGAAGGCCTCATCCTCAGGAATCTCGGCCAATAATCCCCAGGTCATGTCGCCAATGTAGATAGGAGTAAAGGAGGAGAGCACCTGCTTTCCATCATAAGAGCTAAAGACCCCATCCCCACTCTCTCCAGAGAGGGCTCTCTCTGCCGCTACCGTACGTACCGACCCCGCTTCTGGTGAAGAAAATGAGGAGATCACAGAGTGCGCCTCGGGATCACGGTAAGAGTCGGAACGCATCAGAAAATCTTCGCCAATGAGATAGGACTCGCCCGTATCCCCCATCCCTGCACGTTCCACCATCATTGAACTGATTGCATCAGGGGAGAGTCGAAGAGCCACAACCAGTGAGACCTCATCATTACGCAATATCGGCATCGCAATAAACGCAGCCGGAGCACCATCTGCGGGCTGGTAAGGTGAAAAATCTGCAACCAGATAGCTCTCTTCATCGATCACTTGGCGAAATAAACCGGCAAGTGGGGAGTCACTGTGCTGATCCTCAAGGAGATTCATCTGATAGTCACTCGCTTGCAGAACACTGTAAAAAACCTTGCCTCCGGGATCAATCAGTAACAGATCATCATATCCATGCTGTGTTGTGTATTGGGTGTAGTAATCGTCCATCTCCCCCTCTGCTTGTGGAGAGATAATTTCCTCGGCCCTAATAACAGAAATAATAGCCCACTGCAGTCCGCTCACCTCCAGCGGCACATAACTAACGATCTCAAGCACCCCCTCTCGATTGGAAGAGAGTTCTGTGCCGGTTTCCCCCTCAAACACTTTATCGATAAAAATATCGGAAACTTCTTCGGCAAACTCTCCGCCCCGTATCACCTGATTGCTTCGAAAATAGTTCTTGCTGCCCATCCGCGCAACCAGATAGCTTTCACCACTATCACCCATTCCATCACGCCTCTGGGCAATTTCCATTAGTTCAGTAGTTGGCATTCTTGCAGCAACATAGCCAAGCAGAGTATTACTCACGGGATCAATCAACTGAGTCATCATGATAGCGACCGGCTCATCTGCGAATGGATATGCAGCAAAGTCCGTGATGACCACATCCACCTCACCAATATCAGCAGTGATTCTCAGTGCTTTTCCCATACTGGTTGCACTCAGGACGCTGCTCTCTATGGTAAGACCCAGATCCTCACCACGCCCACTGGAGTAGACAATTTCTCCTTGTGGGCTAATCAGGTAAAGGTCATCCCAGCCGTTGGCCCAGGCAATTCCAGCAAGACGAAAATCATAATTGAATGCCGCCTCTTCCCACTCCTCAGAATAGGGTTCTTTCCCTGCCGCAGTAAAAGCCACCATAAAATCGGCTATCGCACCCAGCAGAAGAGGGTCTTCCTTAAGCAGCTTGAGCTGCAAACTCATCGCCCGAAAGGCTCCCTCTATCTGCACTTTCTTGAGTTGCTGGACGACCTCCAGTTTCCGATAGGCCGACTCCAGCATGATATTGACCGTCCTGGAGAGGGTATTCATACCGCCTTCACGATCAATGAAAAAGTTCTGTATTACACTCCCTTTACTTTCCCGTATGCTCGCCAACTGTCCAGTAATCTGCTCATTCAGAGCCTCCACAGATTTTTGAGTTGAGATATAACCAACAACAGCAAGGGGAATCAGCCCGATCAACAAGAAGGTGATAACCAATTTCTTGGTTAACGATAGCGATCTGAACATTTTCTACTCTCCTCTTTATCAACCCCAAAGAGGCCGCTATCTGCGGCCTCCCCATTTCCTAAAGGTTACCTTGCTATTAGTCATCATGCTATTTGAAGTATTTCGCAGCCTCTTCAGTATGAAGAAAATCAATCACTTTCTGAACCTCGGGATCGGGTGCTCCCTTGGTAATGAATGATAGAGGGCGAGAGATGCGTTTAGTCTTGATCACTTTGACCTTGCCTGGATTCATTGCAACAAATCCCTCTGATACCGCACCAATCCCCCCCTTGAACCGCTCCACCAGGTCCACTTCACGCCTTGTAGTCTTGACTTGGCGCACACCTTTTACATACTTGGCTTTTTTCATCACCTTTTTCTGAAAGACGGCCCGTGTTGCCGAACCAGAGTGAGAGGTAATCACCACAATTCTTCCCTTATTCCCCCCAACCTCACTCCAGTTTTTTATCTTTCCTGTATTAATATCAGCAAGCTGCTCCCAGCTCAATTCACTGACAGGATTACTGTTATGAACAATGGGTACAATTATATCCTCAACAATAATATGCTCCTTATAGGTCCCATCATCTGCCATGCCATTTTTCTTCAACAGTGAACTAAGAGGGCTGGATGCAATCGATGCCTTCACTTCGCCTGCCAAAAGCTTCTTAAATCCCCCTCCGCTACCAATCCCCTGGATTTCCAGAGCCGTACCGGTTGCAGCCTCAATTGCAGTAGCGGCTGGCTCCAAGACCCTCTTTTGAATGGTTGTTGAACCCGCCAATACCAGGGTGCCTGCCATGGTCGATTGAGAAATCGCCCACGCCATCCCCAGAGCAGTTACTACTAGCTTTTTGATTAATTAATAATGCGTAAACCACCAGCTCTGCTGGTGGACTAACAAAGTTTGACA
>CAZKCT010000036.1:0-226 GCA_964551545.1 uncultured Piscirickettsiaceae bacterium
TTGGTGGAGGCGGCGGGAATCGAACCCGCGTCCGCGAATCCTCTGCCGTTGGCTCTACATGCTTATCCCGATCTATTTATTTAGCTGCCAGCAACCCGATGGGCAGGGTGAACCAACAGCGATTCTGGATAAGTTTTAACGAATCCACACCAGACATGCTTCATCGCGATCCTATGAGAGTCGACGCCTGGAATCTGAACGCATAAGCACGGCTTCAGTCAGACGG
>CAZKCT010000036.1:236-18372 GCA_964551545.1 uncultured Piscirickettsiaceae bacterium
AGTGCGTAGTTGTCGTCGTTGGCAACTATAAAAGTGCAGAATGATTTACGAGGTTTCTACATCCTCGGCATGCACCTCAGGTTTTGTAACCCACGTCGAAGCCAGGTCGCCCCCAAAGTTTAAGAAGGCTCTGAATGAGTCATTGCTACATGACTTGTTCTGAGCTCTCTCTATGACTATTGTAACGGCTGGAAGTTCCGTTGGTGAACCGTTTTTTACCCTTTCTTGAGAATGCGTCCCTGTTCTCGTTTCCAGTCGCGATCCTTGATAGTGGCCCGCTTGTCATGGGCCTGCTTGCCTTTGGCCAGGCCGATATCCAGTTTTGCGCGTCCTCGACTCCAGTAGAGGGCGAGAGGAACCAGAGCGTACCCTTTACGGTCGACCAGTCCGATCAAACGATCGAGCTCTTTTCTGTGCATCAGCAGCTTGCGGCTGCGGAGTGGATCGGGATGGATATGGGTGGAGGCGGTTGGTAGGGGGGAGATATGGGCACCAAATAGGTAGGCCTCTCCATTTTTGACGAGTACATAGCTCTCTTTCAGCTGTACCCGTCCATCGCGCAGGCTCTTCACTTCCCACCCTTCAAGGGCGATCCCCGCCTCATAGTTCTCTTCAATGAAGTAGTCGTGGCGCGCTGCCTTGTTGAGGGCAATGGTGTTGCTGTGCGCCTTCTTCTTTTTCTTCGCCTTTCCCATGGCGTGAATTATACATAGGAGGTTCTTCAAGAATTGAGAAACCGGTGCCAATGCGTCACAATCTATAAAGTTTTATCTATGGTTGGAGGAGAGGAATTTGCTATGACAGAGACACGTCAATCGATACACGGACAGTGGTCCTCTCGCCTGGCCTTTATCTTGGCAGCGACGGGTTCTGCAGTAGGGCTGGGAAATATCTGGAAGTTCCCTTATATCACCGGGGAGAATGGCGGCGGCGCATTTGTGCTGATCTACCTGCTCTGTATTGCGGTCGTGGGCATTCCAGTGATGATGTCGGAGATCATGCTGGGGCGTCGTGGTCGCCAGAGTCCAATTCACACCATGCGCACGCTGTCACAGGAGGAGGGGGGAAGTCGTCACTGGCAGGTGGTGGGCTGGTCCGGTGTGTTGGCCGGTTTTCTGATTCTCTCTTTTTATAGTGTGATTGCCGGGTGGGCGCTCTCTTATGTGGTCTCGGCGGTGAGTGGTAGCTTCAGTGGAATGACGGGGGAGGAGTCGGGAGCGATGTTCGGGGGAATGGTCTCCAATCCCGGTGGACAGCTGTTCTGGCACACCCTGTTTATGGTGATGACCATGTTTGTGGTGGCCCGTGGCGTGCGTGAGGGGCTGGAGCGGGCGATTCGTCTGTTGATGCCGGCACTGTTTGTTTTGCTGCTGATTCTGGTGGGCTATGCGATGAACTCGGGTGGTTTTGAGCAGGGGTTGCACTTTCTCTTCAATCCGGACTTCAGCAAGGTGACCACCGAGGGGGTGTTGACTGCGTTGGGTCACGCCTTCTTTACCCTCAGTCTTGGTATGGGAGCGATCATGGTCTATGGTGCTTATCTGCCGGATAACATCTCCATTGCCAAAGTGACACTGACAGTAGCAATTGCTGATACCGCAGTTGCGCTGTTGGCGGGGATGGCGATCTTCCCGATTGTCTTTGCCAATGGACTGGAGCCAGGCGCTGGGCCGGGGCTGATTTTCCAGACCTTGCCGGTGGCCTTTGGTGCAATGCCGGGTGGTGTGCTGTTTGCAACCCTCTTCTTTGTGCTGCTGGTCTTTGCCGCCTGGAGTTCTGCAATCTCGATCATTGAGCCGGTTGTGGCGTGGCTGGTGGAGAGCCGAGGTATGACGAGAAAACGTGCCGCGACCGGTGCGGGTGCAGTGACCTGGGCGCTGGGGATTGCCACCATTCTCTCCTTCAATGTTTGGTCGGAGGTGAAGTGGTTCGACAAGACGGTCTTTGATCTGCTCGACTATCTGACGGCCAATATTATGTTGCCGCTGGGTGGATTGTTGATGGCGCTCTTTGCTGGTTGGGTGATGAATCAGAACCATTCGCGCGGAGAGCTGGGGCTGGAAGAGGGTGCTTATCAGAAGTGGCGTGGCCTGATTCGTTATGTGACGCCCATTGCGATTCTGCTGATCTTCCTCAATGCGGTTGATCTGGTCTAATGCCAACGGTTGAGAAGAGCGCACTGGTTCAATATTCCAGTGAGCAGATGTTTGCATTGGTGAGCGATGTGCCGGGATATCAAAACTTCTTGCCATGGTGTGGGGGCAGTCGTTTTCTGCAGGAGGGAGAGCGGGAAAATGTCGGAGAGGTCGATATCGCGTTCAAAGGGGTGAAGCAGTCGTTTGCCACCCGTAACCGCCTGGAGCCGGGGCGCTTGATTCAGATGGAGTTGATGAAGGGGCCCTTCAAGACACTGCATGGGGAGTGGCGCTTTGATCCGCTAAGTGAAAGCGCCTGCAAAACCTCTTTGGTGGTGGAGTTTGAGTTCTCGAGCCGTATTGTGGCGATGACAACCGGCCCGCTGTTTAGCCAGATTACGGCATCGATGGTGGATGCCTTTGTGAAACGGGCGCAGCAGGTGTACGCTTCGTCATGAAATTTATGGATGGAATGAAGATGGAATCACGAGTGTTTCAGGGAGAGAGTAATGCTGGTTGAAGTGGCCTATGCGCGAGCCGATGAGCAGGTAATCCTGGAGGTTGAGGTCGAAGAGGGGGCAACTCTGGAGCAGGCGGTGGAGGCCTCCGGTGTTGTGGGACGTTTCCCGGAGATTGATCTACAGGCGGTAAAAGTGGGGATCTTTGGGAAGATCGCGAAAAAGGATCGCGTACTGCTGGAGAGAGATCGGATCGAAATCTACCGTCCATTGATTGCAGATCCGAAAGAGGTGCGTAAGCAGCGGGCCGCTGCAGGAAAGCGAATGAAGAAAGGTGGTGGGGACTCTGCCTGAGGCCTCGACTGAGCCCTAAAGTTTTTCCCTGAAACTACTGGGCGACGACTTCCCCAACCTCAACGGTTGCAGCGGGCTGCTGTTGTGGGATCAGATCTCCCTCGATTTTGACCAGCTTCTCCTGTTCAAAAAAGAGCGCAATTCGGTGTTGCTCTTCCAACTCACCATCCTTCTTGATGCTGTAAAAATAGTCCCAGCGCTCTTGGTGGAGGGGGTCGTTAATCAGAGGTGACCCCATGATGTAGCGCACCTGACGCTTGCTCATGCCCGGCTTGAGTTGGTCGACCATCTTCTGCCCAATAATGTTTCCCTGGTGGATGTCGGCACGGTAGATTCCTGGTACGGAGAGCTCAGGCAGGGAGAGGTCCGGCATGGAAATCTCTGGCATGGAGAGCTCCGGCAGCTTCTCGTCGAGCGTGGTGCAGCCACTGAGCAGGGGCAAGAGAAGCAGAGGGAAACGATAGATGAGCACTTTTTTCATGGGGCACATCATACCAGCCCTCTGAGGGGAGATAAATCAGTGGCTCATCTCGGCGCTTTGCCCACGGGTGATGGGCTGTAGCATCTCTTGAGCGGTTGCGGTGGTCTGCTCGGTGATCTCAATGCCGCCGATCATACGAGCAATTTCGGCCACTCGGGCGGCCTCTTGAAGGATGGTCATGGTGCTGCTGGTCTCCTTCTCCCCAATAGATTGTTTCTCAATTTTGAGGTGGTGGTGCCCTTGCGAGGCGACCTGAGGGAGGTGGGTGACACAGAGAATTTGAGTGGACTCCCCGAGCTGGTGAAGTTTCTGTCCAATCCGTTCAGCGGTGCCGCCGCCGACGCCGCTGTCGACCTCATCAAAAATCAGAGTTGGGGTCTGTCCTCGGTTGGCAGAGGCCAGTTGGATGGCCAGGCTGATGCGAGAGAGCTCACCGCCAGAGGCCGTTTTGCTGAGTGGCTGGAGCGGGTTGCCGGGGTTGGCGCGGATCTGAAAAAGGATCTCGTCTGCACCATGGCTGCGGAACTGTCGATCGGGGAGCGAATTGAGTGTGACCTCGAACTGCCCCTGCTCCATGCCCAGCTGCTGGATCTCGCGAGTCACCTCTTGCTGTAGCTGCTTGGCAGCCTGGGCGCGCGCCTGATGCAACTGTTGACTGCACTGCAGGCACTGTTGGTATGCTGACTCAATCTCCTGCTGTAGACTTTCCAGTTGCTCGGTTCGTCCCTCTAGCTGCTCCAGCTGTCGTTGAAGCGCTTGCTGTTTTTCAGGGAGCTCATGGCTTTTGCAGCGATGTTTACGGGCTAGGTCGGAGAGGAGTGAGAGTCGTTCATTGAGCCACTGTAGCCGTGAGGGGTCGAGTTGGTAGCTGCTGAACTGATCTCGTAGTCCGGATGCGACCTCGCTGGCCTGCAGTGTGGCGCTGTAGAGCTCCTCTCGAAGTGGTGCAATGGCAGGGTCGAGTGATTCGAGTGATTCCAGTTGGGAGAGCGTGCGGTGGAGCTGTTGAATGGCATTTTGCTCATCTTCCCCATCCAGCTGCTGTAGTGCCTGTTGCCCCAGGGTAATGAGTTGTTCCCCATTGGCGAGCCGCTCCTGCTCTGCTGCCAGTGTTGCTGGTGGTTCGGTCTCCAGTTGGAGAGGTGCCAGCTCCTCCAGCTGGAACTTCAGCAGGGCGATACGATCTTGTCGCTCGGTCTCACTCTGATGCAGGTGTTGATGCTGCTCAGTCAGCTGACGCCACTGCTGGTGGTGCTGAGCCATCTCTTGTAGCAGCGTTTCATGGTCGCCATATTGATCCAGCAGTCGCTGTTGCTCCTCCCGTTTCAAGAGTCGCTGATGGGCATGTTGCCCCTGAATATCAATCAATAGGGTGGAGAGCTGCTGCAGAGACTGGATGGTGCTGGGGATGCTATTGATAAAGGCGCGGGAGCGGCCATCGCGACGGATGACCCGACGCAGGATCAGCTCATCCTCGGTAGCCTCAATCTCTTGCAGCTCCAACCATTGTTGAATCTCCGGCGTGAGGCGCTGAAAGGTGGCGACGATCTCGGTCTGATCGCAGTCGTGGCGAATGAAGTGGCTCTCGGCACGTTTGCCAATGGCTAGCCCGAGCGCATCGAAGATGATCGACTTGCCAGCACCGGTCTCGCCGGTCAGTACGGTCATCCCGCCCTGGAAATTAATCTCACACTCTGTGACCAGAACGAAGTTACGGATATAGAGATGGGTCAGCATCGATCTAGTGTCTTCAACACCTGGTTAGCCGGACCACCCTAGTTTCTGTCTAAGTACCCGGAACGGGCTGTAGTTGGAGGGGTGAATCAGGCGAATGGGGTGGTTGTAGCGCTCGATGACCACTTTGTCGCCTGCCACCAGGGTTTCGTTACTCTGTCCATCTCGGGTCACCTGTGCATGGCCGCTTGGTCCCATGATAGTGATTTCGATCTGGCTGTTGCCAGGAACCACGATTGGGCGGTTGCTCAAGGTGTGAGGACAGATCGGTACCAGGGTGACCGCTTTCAAGGTTGGCGCAAGGATGGGGCCGCCGCCAGAGAGAGCATAAGCGGTGGAACCGGTTGGGGTGGAGACAATCAATCCATCAGAGCGTTGTCGGTAGACAAACTCCCCATTGATATGGGTCTCAAACTCGATCATGCGAGCAATATCAAGTTTGTGGATGACGACGTCGTTGAGTGCGCAACCCTCTGCCACGGATTCCCCGTCACGAACCACATGGCTCTTCAACAGGCAGCGTGATTCATCGGTAAATTCCCCATTGAGGACCTCTTCCAGATAGGTGTCGATCTGATTGGGGGCGATATCGGTCAGAAATCCCAGCCGCCCCAGATTGACACCAAGCATCGGGATGTCGAAGTGGGCCAGGGAGCGAGCGGCATTGAGAAAAGAGCCGTCGCCACCGACCACAATGGCCAGGTCACACTGTTGCCCCATCTCTTCGCGAGTGACCACCGGCAGTTCGTTTTCTGGGTGGCGCTCTGCGGTGCTTTGGTCAAGAAAGACCTCCAGCTGTTTGTCGATCAGACAGCGGGTGAGAGAGAGTAGGGTTTCGCCGACGGTGGGGGCGCCAAATTTTCCAATGATGCCGATCTTGTGAAACTGGTATTCCATTTCGCTTTCTTCTTTTTATAGGGCTCTTAATGGGTTGGTGCTGGCACTCTGTTGGCGTGAGTGCTAACCTTCGCTTCCTTTTTTGAATCATCACACTATAGCACGAAAATCCATCCCGAATGAGCGCTGAAAACCCTTTGACCGAGCGGGCGCAGCACCTTCTCAAGGTGCTGGTCGAGCACCATATTCGGGACGGAAAACCGGTCGGATCGACGACTCTGTCGAGGAGTTCCGAGATCAAAGTAAGTGCGGCAACCATTCGCAATACGATGTCGGATTTGGAGGCGATGGGGCTGATCCAGTCTCCCCATACCTCTGCAGGGCGAATTCCAACCCAGAAAGGGTACCGCCTCTTTGTGGATAGTCTGGTTTCGGTTCAGCCGCTGCACAAAATGCAGATGAGTCAGCTGGAGCAGGAGATTTCGGGCAGAGAGAAGAGTCGGCAAGAGCTACTCTTGACCGCCTCTTCACTGTTGTCGCAGATCACCAGCATGGCCAGTGTGGTGATGGTGCCGCGTCATAGTCGAGTAACGCTTCGCCACCTTGAGTTTCTGACGCTCTCTGAAGGGCGCGTGCTGGCGATCCTGGTGACTAATGGGGATGAGGTGCAGAACCGCATTATCCAGACCGATCGGGACTTTTCCGAGTCGGAACTGCGTCAGGCGGCGAACTGGTTCAATCAGACTTTCGAGGGAGAGGATCTGTCGGTGGTTCGCAGTCGATTGGTGACCGAGCTGGATCGCTCCAGGGGAGAGATGGATGGCGCGATGCAGAAAATTGTGCAGATGGCGCAACAAGCGGTAACACCGGGGGAGACAAGCGAAGAGCAGGTAATGGTCTCGGGGCGCTCGAAATTGATGGATTATGGCGAGTTTTCCGAGATGGAGCGGTTGCGGCAGCTTTTTAATGCCTTCAGTGAGAAGCGTGACATGATTCATCTGCTGGACCAGTGCATGGAGGCGGATGGGGTTCAGGTCTTTATTGGAGAGGAGTCGGGCTATAGTTTCTTCGAGGAGTGCAGTGTGGTCACGGCACCCTATCAACAGGGAGATGAGGTGGTTGGTGTGTTGGGTGTGGTTGGCCCAACCCGAATGGCGTATGACCGAGTGATTCCAATCGTCGACATGACAGCAAAAGTGCTGGGGTCGGCCTTGAAAACGATGAGATAACCCCCATATGGGGAGTGGCCGCAGCGTGCGGCATGGATTGAAGTATTAACTGTAGAGGACGTTGTTGATGAGTGAAGAGGGTGTTGTGAATTCTGAAGAGGAGCTCCAAGAGAGTGAAGAGCCGATTGAGATGGAGGCTGAATCAGCCCCAGTAGACAAGGTTGAAGAGACTGAAGCGGCCGCCCCTGAAGATAGCGATGAGCTGGAACAGGCCAAAGCGCAGGCGGCGGACTATCTGGATCGTATGACCCGGATGCGGGCGGAGATGGATAATCTGCGCAAGCGGACGGCGCGCGATGTAGAGAAGGCACACAAGTTTGCTCTTGAAGGATTTGCGAAAGAGCTGCTGGCCGTTGCGGACAGTATGGATCTTGGTCTCAGCGCGGCAGAGGATGCAGATGATGTGGCCACCCTGAAAGAGGGGATGGGACTGACACGGAAACAGTTGTTCGGGGTGTTGGAAAAGTTCAATGTCGAGGTGTTGGATGCAATGGGTACAAAATTTGACCCGGAGCAGCATGAGGCGATGACGATGGTGCCCAATCCGGATATGGAGCCAAACACCGTGATGGATGTGGTTCAGAAGGGATATACCCTGAATGGGCGTCTGCTGCGTCCGGCGCGGGTGATTGTCACCTCATCCTGAAAAAGTGGTTGAAAAGTGGGAAGCTGCCCCCATGGTAAGAGCAGGTTAAGAAAAAAATCTTAATAAATAGAATTCAAATAGTTTTGTAAAGAATTGAAATTGGAGAAGATGTAATGGGAAAAATTATCGGTATTGACCTCGGAACCACCAACTCGTGCGTCTCCGTACTGGAAGGCGATGCGGCACGTGTCATCGAGAATAGTGAGGGTGCACGGACCACCCCTTCGGTGATTGGTTATGCCGATGATGAGGTGCTGGTTGGTCAGGCGGCTAAACGTCAGGCGGTCACCAACCCCCACAACACCCTGTTTGCGATCAAGCGACTGATCGGTCGCCGCTTTGAGGATGATGTGGTGCAGAAGGATATCGATCTGGTGCCCTACAAGATCGTCAAGGCCGACAATGGTGATGCCTGGGTTCAGGTGGACGACAAGAAGATGGCAGCCCCTGAGGTCTCTGCCCGAGTTCTGCAGAAGATGAAGAAGACTGCAGAAGAGTACTTGGGTGAGGATGTGACCGAGGCAGTGGTTACCGTTCCCGCCTACTTCAATGATTCCCAGCGTCAGGCGACCAAGGATGCCGGTAAGATCGCTGGTTTGGAGGTGAAGCGAATCATCAATGAGCCTACCGCAGCGGCACTCGCTTACGGTATGGACAAGAAAGAGGGTGATCGTACCATTGCTGTGTATGACCTCGGTGGTGGTACTTTCGACGTCTCCATTATTGAGATTGCTGAGATTGATGGTGAGCACCAGTTTGAGGTGTTGGCGACCAACGGTGATACCTTCCTCGGTGGTGAGGACTTTGACAACCGTGTGATGGATTATTTGGTTGAGGAGTTTAAAAAGGATCAGGCTGTCGATCTCTCTAATGATCCAATGGCCCTGCAGCGCCTGAAAGAGGCGGCAGAGAAGGCGAAGATTGAGCTCTCCTCCAGTCAGCAGACCGATATCAACCTGCCTTACATCACGGCAGATGCCTCTGGTCCAAAGCACATGAATATCAAGATGACTCGCGCCAAGCTGGAGTCACTGGTGGATGATCTGGTACAGCGTTCTATCGAACCTTGCCGGGTTGCCTTGAAGGATGCAGGCCTCTCTGCCTCTGATATCGGTGACGTGATTCTGGTCGGTGGTCAGACCCGTATGCCGAAGGTGCAGGAACAGGTACAGGCCTTCTTTGGTCGTGAACCACGTAAGGATGTGAATCCTGATGAGGCGGTTGCAATGGGTGCGGCCATTCAGGGGGGTGTACTGGCTGGTGATGTTAGCGATGTATTGTTGCTTGACGTCACGCCACTCTCTCTCGGTATTGAGACCCTCGGTGGTGTGATGACCAAACTGATCGAGAAGAACACCACGATCCCAACCAAGGCACAGCAGGTCTTCTCTACCGCTGATGACAATCAGAGTGCGGTGACGGTACACGTGTTGCAGGGTGAGCGTGAGCAGGCGGCAGCCAATAAATCACTGGGCCGTTTTGATCTGACTGATATTCCAGCGGCACCGCGTGGAACCCCGCAGATTGAGGTGAGTCTTGATATTGATGCTAACGGGATCCTCAATGTTTCTGCGAAGGATAAGGCGACCGGTAAAGAGCAGTCGATCGTCATCAAGGCCTCTAGTGGTCTCAGTGATGATGAGATCGACAAGATGGTCAATGATGCCGAGGCGCATGCAGAAGAGGACAAGAAGTTCCAGGAACTGGTGGGCGCGCGTAACCAGGCAGATGGCCTGATCCACTCCACTCGCAAGACAATGGAAGAGGCGGGCGAGCAAGTCGATGCAGATGAGAAGGGCGCAATCGAGTCAGCCATTACTGAGCTGGAAGGGGTGATGAGTGGCGATGATGTGGCCGTCATTGAGGAGAAGACCAAGGCGCTGGCAGAGGCCTCTTCGAAAATGGCTGAGCGGATGTATGCTCAGAGCGGTGAAGGCGAAGCTCCAGGCGCGGATGCCGGCGCTGCACCTCAGGACGATGATGTGGTCGATGCTGAGTTTGAAGAGGTCGACGACAAGAAGTAGGCTTTTTTAAAGCCCTGTAACCACAGAGGGCACAGAGTTCACAGAGTAAGGTAAACACACCTCTGTGGCCTCTGTGTCCTCTGTGGTTTAATGCTTTGGCTGTTGATATTTGCTTAACTGACTGAAAATAATATGTCGAAAAGAGATTACTACGAAGTTCTAGGGGTGGATCGGAATGCCAGTGAGGCTGAGCTGAAGAAGGCTTATCGTCGCATGGCGATGAAATACCATCCAGATCGCAACCCTGGCGAAGAGGGAGAGCAGAAGTTTAAAGAGGCCAAAGAGGCCTATGAGGTGCTCAGCGATAGTCAGAAGCGTGCCGCCTATGATCAGTTTGGCCATGCTGGCGTAGACCCTTCGATGGGCGGTGGAGGTCAAGGTGGGTTTGGTGGTGGCTTCGGCGGCTTCGAAGATATCTTCAGTGATATTTTTGGTGGAGGCGGCGGGCGTGGTCAAGGTGGCCCTCGAGTCTACCGTGGGGCGGACCTCGCCTACCGAATGGAGTTGTCACTGGAAGAGGCCATCTCTGGTGTGAGTCGTGAAATCCATATTCCAGCGACCGAGACCTGTAACCAGTGTAGTGGTACCGGGGCCAAAGCCGGCAGCTCCCCGGTTACCTGTGGCACCTGTAATGGGGTTGGCAAGGTGCGGATGCAGCAGGGCTTCTTCTCGGTGGCGCAGGCCTGCCCGACCTGTCATGGTAGCGGCAAAGAGATTAAGGATCCCTGTAATGCGTGTCATGGTAGCGGGAAGGTCCAAAAAGAGAAGACACTCTCCGTCAAGATTCCTGCGGGGGTCGATAGTGGAGACCGGGTTCGCCTAAGAGGTGAGGGGGAGCCGGGAGAGAATGGTGGCCCTTCTGGTGACCTGTTTGTTGAGGTGATGGTGCGTGACCACCCGATCTTCAATCGTGATGAAAATGATCTCTACTGTGAGATTCCGGTCAGCATGGTTGCTGCGGCGCTGGGTGGAGAGGTTGATGTTCCTTGTTTGGGGAATACTCAGTGCGTGAAGCTGAAGATCCCGGCAGAGTCGCAGACGGGCAAACTGTTCCGTCTTCGAGGAAAGGGGGTAAAGTCTGTACGGAGCCACTCGACGGGCGATCTGCTCTGTCGTATTGTGGTCGAAACGCCAGTCAAGCTGAATAGCAAGCAGAAGGATCTGTTACGGCAGTTTGGCGAATCACTGGATGAGAAGCGTGAAAAGCATAGCCCACACCACTCCTCATGGATGGATAAGGTGAAACAGTTTTTTGAGGATTAGTCAGAATGAGTGACTCGGTAAAGATTGCGGTAACAGGTGCCAGTGGCCGGATGGGGCGGAGCCTGATTGAGGCTGTGCGTGACGATGCTGGTGCAGTGCTCTCGGCAGCGATTGAGCGGCCTGGGAGTAGCTGTTGTGGCGTGGATGCCGGAGAGATTGCCGGAATTGGCGCAGTCAATGTCACGATTGGTGAGAATCCGGTGGATGCGATTCGCAACTCGGATGTGCTGATTGACTTTACCCGCCCTGAGGTGACATTAGCCAATATTGAGCTTTGTGTGCAGTACGGCTGCAAAATGGTGATTGGCACCACTGGATTTAGCGATGCAGAGAAAGCGGTGATCGAGGATGCATCCAAAGAGATCGCAATTGTCTTTGCGCCCAACATGAGTGTTGGCGTTAATCTCTGTTTTAAATTGCTCGATATGGCGGCCCGGGTGATGGGCAATGAGGTGGATATTGAGGTGGTGGAGGCGCACCATCGTCACAAGATCGATGCACCTTCTGGTACAGCACTACGTATGGGCGAAGTGGTGGCGGATGCGCTGGGTCGTGATTTGAAAGAGTGTGCGGTCTATGGGCGTGAAGGAAACACGGGTGAGCGAGATCGTGGCACCATCGGATTCGAAACCATTCGTGCGGGAGATATCGTCGGGGACCATACCGTGCTGTTTGCCGATATTGGTGAGCGGGTCGAGATTACCCATAAAGCCTCTAGTCGTCTGACCTTTGCCAAAGGTGCAGTGCGCGCGGCAGGCTGGTTGATGGCGCGTGAAAATGGCCTGTTTGATATGCAGGATGTTCTTGGATTGCGATGATCCAATTGGCTCCAGAGATTGGGTAGCCATCAGCGGTTTTTTCTAGTTGTGAGCGTAGACCTTTGAGGGCTAGAGGCGTAGAATGCTCTCTCAATCTCTCGTCCAGAGAGAGAGGTCCGACTGGAGTTTTTTGTTAACGGGATTCGTATTGTGTAGGCATCAATAAGGTGCTGATAAATAAAGAGTCCCGTTTTCTATGCGCGAAATTACTGACTATGACAACACCTGCGATCCTGGCACTAGAAGATGGTAGCCTCTTTTATGGGGAGTCGATGGGTATTTCTGGTGAAACGGTTGGCGAGGTGGTGTTCAATACCGCGTTGACTGGCTACCAGGAAATCCTGAGCGACCCCTCCTATCTACGTCAAATCGTCACACTCACTTATCCCCATATTGGTAATGTGGGCACCAATGCTGAAGATGAAGAGTCTGCGGGCGGTGTGATGGCAGCTGGACTGGTGATTCGAGACCGTTCACAGATCACCAGCAACTGGCGTAGCACTGAAGACCTGACCGACTATCTGGTTCGTAATAAGACGGTCGCAATTGCCGGGATTGATACCCGCCGCCTGACCCGTATCCTGAGAGAGAAGGGTGCACAGAGCGGATGCATTGTTGCCGGTGAGAATATTGATGAGCAGGCTGCAGTTGAGAAGGCGAAGGCCTTTGCTGGTCTGCAGGGAATGGACCTTGCGATTGAGGCGACCACGAAAACAGAGTATGACTGGGAGCAGGGAAGTTGGGCGCTGGAAGGTGGCCTGCCTGCCCCGGTAGAGAATCCTGCGTCATTGCCTTGGCATGTGGTGGTTTATGACTATGGCGTGAAGCGCAATATCTTGAGAATGCTGGTCGACCGAGGTTGCCGCCTGCAGGTGGTCCCTGCGGATACGCCGGTGGAAGAGGTGTTGTCACGCAATCCGGATGGGGTTTTCCTCTCTAATGGCCCGGGTGATCCAGAGCCTTGTGACTATGCGCAGCGCAATATCGAGAGACTGTTGGAGGAGAAGATGCCGTTGTTCGGAATCTGTCTCGGCCATCAGTTGCTCTCACTGGCGAGTGGTGCCAATACCCTGAAGATGAAATTTGGCCATCATGGCGCCAACCATCCAGTTCAATCCTTACAGGGCGGTGAGGTGATGATCACTAGCCAGAACCACGGCTTTGCCGTCGATGAAGAGAGTCTGCCAAGTAACTTGGCGGCCACACATCGCTCTCTGTTTGATGGCTCTCTGCAAGGGGTGGAGCGTAGCGACTGTCCTGCCTTCAGTTTCCAGGGGCATCCAGAGGCGAGTCCCGGCCCACACGATGTGGCGCCACTGTTTGACCACTTTATCGAATTGATGCAGCAGCGTAGAGACGCTGGGCAGGAGGTGTAACCGTGCCAAAGCGTAACGATATCGAGAGTATCCTGATCATCGGTGCAGGGCCGATCGTCATCGGTCAGGCGTGTGAGTTTGACTACTCTGGCGCACAGGCCTGTAAGGCGCTGCGAGAAGAGGGGCTGCGGGTCATTCTCGTCAACTCCAATCCGGCAACCATCATGACCGATCCAGAGATGGCGGACTCGATCTATATTGAGCCGATCCACTGGGAGACCGTTGAGAAAATTATCGAGAAAGAGAAGCCGGATGCGCTACTCCCAACGATGGGTGGGCAGACCGCACTTAACTGTGCGCTCGACCTTGAGCGTGAAGGGGTGTTGGAGAAGCATGGCGTTGAGATGATCGGCGCGACCCGTGACGCGATCGACAAGGCGGAGGACCGTGAGCGCTTCCGTGATGCGATGCATAAGATTGGGCTCGATACGCCAAAGTCTGCCATTGCCCATAGTCTGGAGGAGGCGCAGCAGGTACAGGCGCCACTTGGCTTCCCTGTCATTATTCGTCCTTCATTTACCATGGGTGGCAGTGGCGGTGGTATAGCCTACAACCGTGAAGAGTTTATAGAGATCTGCGAGCGTGGTCTCGACCTCTCGCCAACCAATGAGCTGCTGATCGAAGAGTCGGTACTGGGGTGGAAAGAGTATGAGATGGAGGTGGTGCGCGACCGTAAGGACAACTGCATCATCATCTGCTCGATTGAGAACTTCGATCCGATGGGGGTCCATACCGGAGACTCCATCACTGTTGCGCCAGCACAGACGCTGACCGATAAGGAGTACCAGATCATGCGTAACGCCTCGTTGGCGGTGCTGCGTGAAATTGGTGTCGATACCGGTGGTTCCAACGTCCAATTTGCGATCAATCCTGAAAATGGTCGGATGATCATTATCGAGATGAATCCGCGTGTATCGCGCTCCTCAGCACTTGCCTCGAAAGCAACTGGTTTCCCGATTGCCAAGGTGGCCGCAAAGCTTGCGATCGGCTACACGCTGGATGAACTGCAGAACGAGATCACCGGTGGTGCAACCCCTGCCTCGTTTGAGCCATCGATCGACTATGTAGTGACCAAGATTCCTCGTTTCACCTTTGAGAAGTTCCCACAGGCAGAGGCGACTCTCACCACTCAGATGAAGTCGGTCGGTGAGGTAATGGCGATGGGCCGCACCCAGCAGGAGTCACTGCAGAAGGCGCTGCGTGGTCTTGAAGTGGGCTCTGATGGTTTTGATGAGATGCTCGATCTCGAATCAGAGAATGTCACTGAGGTGTTGCGCAAGAAGTTGCGGGTGCCGGGGCCAGATCGCATTTGGTATGTTGGTGATGCCTTCCGTGCCGGTTGGAGTATGGAGGAGATCTTTGAAGAGACTCAGATTGACCGTTGGTTCCTGATCCAGATCGAGGATCTGATTGCGGACGAAGCGAAGGTGAAAGCGGGCGGTCTTGCGGGACTGGATGCGATGACATTGCGTCTACTGAAGCGTAAAGGATTCTCGGATCGTCGTCTCGCCAAGTTGGTGAACAGTGATGAGTATGCAGTACGTGCTCATCGTCAGCAGTTGGGGGTCCGTCCGGTCTTTAAGCGGGTGGATACCTGCGCCGCAGAGTTCCCGACCAATACTGCCTATATGTACTCCACCTATGAGGAGGAGTGTGAGTCTAACCCTTCAGATAATAAGAAGATCATGGTGCTGGGTGGCGGTCCTAACCGTATCGGTCAAGGGATCGAGTTTGACTACTGTTGCGTCCATGCGGCATTGGCGATGCGGGAAGATGGTTACGAGACCATCATGGTCAACTGTAATCCAGAGACGGTCTCGACCGACTATGACACCTCGGATCGACTCTACTTTGAGCCGCTGACACTGGAAGATGTGTTGGAGGTGGTCGATAAAGAGCAGCCCGTTGGCGTGATTGTTCAGTATGGCGGGCAGACGCCACTGAAATTGGCGGAAGATCTGGAAAAGGCGGGCGTGCCCATTATCGGGACCTCTCCCGATGCGATTGATCTGGCAGAAGACCGTGAGCGTTTCCAGCAGGCGCTGAACAAATTAGGTTTGCTGCAGCCACCGAATCGCACCGCGCGTGCCGATGAGGAGGCGTTGCAGTTGGCGGAAGAGATTGGTTATCCGCTGGTGGTACGACCTTCCTATGTGTTGGGTGGTCGTGCGATGGAGATTGTTCACGATGCCGAAGGGCTACAGACATACTTCCGTGAGGCGGTACAGGTCTCCAATGAGAGTCCGGTACTGCTCGACCGTTTCCTCAATGATGCGGTTGAAGTCGATGTTGATGCGATTTGTGACGGAGAGGATGTGCTGATTGGTGGCATCATGCAGCATATTGAGCAGGCGGGGGTTCATTCAGGAGATTCAGCCTGTTCGCTTCCCCCTTATGATCTGAGCGAAGAGGTTCAGGATCGGCTGCGTGAGCAGGCCCGAGCATTAGCTCTGGAGCTCAACGTGCTGGGACTGATGAACATCCAGTTCGCCATTCAGGGTGAGTTGATCTATGTGCTGGAGGTGAATCCACGTGCCTCGCGTACGGTACCATTTGTCTCTAAGGCGATCGGTCGTCCATTGGCGAAGGTTGCGGCCCGTTGTATGGCGGGACAGAGCCTGAAAGAGCAGGGGGTTACTGAAGAGATTGTTCCGAAACACTACGCGGTGAAAGAGGCGGTCTTTCCATTTGTGAAGTTCCCTGGTGTCGATCCACTGCTGGGGCCAGAGATGAAGTCCACCGGTGAGGTGATGGGCGTTGGTTACAGCTTTGGTGAGGCTTTTGCTAAATCACAGTTGGCGGCGGGCGGTGCGTTACCGGCTTCTGGCAAGGCCTTTATCAGTGTGCGTGAGGGGGACAAAGAGGCCGTTGTTCCCGTTGCCAAGGCGTTGGCAGATGCCGGATTCGAGATTGTTGCGACGCGTGGCACAGCCCGTGAGTTGGAGGCGGCTGCAGTCCCTTGTGAGAAGGTCAACAAGGTGGAAGAGGGGCGTCCTCATATTGTGGATGCGATCAAGAATGATGAGATTGATCTGATCATCAATACCACGGAAGGGAAGCAGGCGATTGCCGATTCCTTCTCCATTCGTCGTGAGACGCTGAACCACAAGGTCACCTACTTCACCACGATTGCTGGTGCCCAGGCGATGGCTTATGCACTGGAGAAATTGAATGACCGCGAAGTCAATCGTCTGCAGGATCTAGGAGGAGAGTAAGATGAACAAGATTCCAGTAACCCTACGTGGTGCAGAGCAGATGCGTGAAGAGTTGCATCACCTCAAGACGGTCGAACGTCCGCAGGTCATCGACTCCATCGCTGAGGCGCGTGCGCATGGTGATCTGAAAGAGAATGCCGAATACCATGCAGCCCGTGAGCAACAGGGATTTATTGAGGGGCGGATTCAAGATTTGGAGGCGAAGCTCAGCAACTGTCAGGAGATTGATGTCACTGCACTGCCGCAGAATGGCAAGGTGGTCTTCGGGGTGACAGTTGATCTCGAGGATGAGGACACTGGTGATGCGGTCACCTACCAGATTGTGGGCGACGATGAGTCCGACATTAAAGAGAACAAGATCTCGGTCAACTCTCCCATCGCGCGCGCGATGATCGGTAAGGAAGAGGGGGATGTTGCTGTGGTTCAGGCTCCAGGAGGGACCCGTAACCTGGAGATTGTTGAAGTCCGTTATCTGTAACGGTTTGTCTGTACAGCTATTTCGGAATCTGTAGTTTGGGTTCCTGCGCCTTGCGATAGAGTAGGGCGATATGGCCGATGGTCTGCACCAGGGTGGCTGATGATTTCTCTACCATCTCGGCAATCACTGCCTTCTTCTCTTCGCGGTCCCCTGCGTTGACCTTTACCTTGATTAGCTCATGGTGCTCCAGTGTTTGATCGAGTTCTGCGAGTACGCTATCCGCCAGCCCTTTTCCACCAATCGTCACCAGAGGGTGGAGATCGTGTCCGAGGCCACGAAGATGGCGTTTCTGTTTTCCTGTAAGATCCATGATCAGTTGCTATCCAAGTTTTGAGAAAGGTGGCGTATCTTAATGATGAGAGGGTGTTGTGGCAAGAAGTAAAAGCAGTAGCCGCTGGCTGCAAGAGCATTTTGACGATGAGTATGTCAAAAAATCCCAAATGGATGGCTATCGTTCCCGTGCTGCTTATAAGTTGGTTGAGATTGATGAGAAAGATCGCCTGCTGCGACCGGGTATGCGCGTCGCAGATCTAGGGGCTGCCCCTGGTGGTTGGACCCAAATTGCGGTAGAGAAGGTGGGCAGTCAAGGGGTTGTCGTTGCGATGGATATTCTTGAGATGGATCCAGTGCCAGGGGCGCTCTTTCTACAGGGGGACTTTCGGGAAGATGCAGTGCTTGAACAGCTGCTGCAGCATGTTGGCGGTGAGCCACTTGATCTGGTGCTCTCTGATATGGCCCCAAATATGAGTGGAATGAGTGCGGTCGACATCCCCAAAGCGATGTTTCTGGTGGAGCTGGCGCATGATTTTGCTCGACAGACCCTGAAGCCTGGAGGCAGCTTGTTGATGAAGGTATTTCAGGGGGATGGATTTGAGGCGTTGTTGCAGGTACTAAAGACAGATTTCTCTGCCGTGATTACCAGAAAACCGAAGGCCTCAAGAGGGCGAAGCAGAGAACTCTATCTGTTAGCCAAGGGGTTCAAAGGTGGTTGATTGGTGCTACGATTGGGAACGGTTGTTTGTGTTAGTCGATCACACTACTGTCCGGTTAACTTATCAAATAAATTCAATTGGTTACTCATTCCGCAC